>JAEHDA010000049.1 GCA_016880655.1 Rhodocyclaceae bacterium | reverse complement strand
GCATCGCCGACCAGCAGCGCCGTCGCTTCGTCATACTCGACGTGGCAGGTGGGCTTGCCGCGGCGCAGGACATCGTCGTCCATGCACGGCAGATCGTCATGGACCAGCGAGTAGGCGTGAATGAGTTCCGCGGCACAGGCGGGCGCATCGAGGCGTTCGCCATCGGCCGAGAAAATTTCGCCTGCCGCGTGACAGAGCAGGGGCCGCACGCGCTTGCCGCCTCCCAGCACCGAGTAGCGCATGGCGCCGTGCAAGCGAGCGGGCGCCGTCGTTGCGGCCGGGAGGAAGCGCCCGAGGGCGGATTCTGTCCGCGCCTGAATCGCGGCCATCCAGGTCGGGAAATCCATGATCAACTTTCGGTGCCGTCGAAATCGCGCAGCACGCCATTCTCGAGGACTTGCAGCTTCTTCTCGGCGGCGCCCAGCGCTTCCTGACACTGCCGGAGCAGCGCAATGCCGCGCTCGTACGCAGCGAGCGATTCTTCAAGCGGCGCGTTGCCCGCCTCCATCGCCTGCACGATCGCCTCCAGTTCCTGAAGAGCCGACTCGAAGGAGGGGCGCGCGATTGGCGCCATTGCTTTGGTCATGAAAGAAAGCGTGAAATCGGGGTGCAGGGAAAGGTGCAAAAATACCCTATGCGGCGCCTTCCGGTCAATTTTGAGTCAATTTTGGCTATACTGGACTTCCCCCGTTCGGGGGCATTCGTCGTCCTATTTTTTCCGGTTTCCGGCATCTTCAGGAGGTAGGGCACCATGTCCGACATCGCGAGCCGCGCCAAGCTTTCGCCCGGCGCTTCCCAGTTCCCCGTCGATTGGTATTTCGACGAAAAACTCTTCGAACTGGAGAAGAAGCTCATCTTCGATGCCGGCCCGGGGTACGTCGGCCATGATCTGATGGTTCCGGAGTTGTACAACTATCGCTCACAGGAGTGGCTCGATCATTCGCGCCTGCTGGTGCGCCAGCCCGACGGCGTGTACGACATGTCGAACGTCTGCCGCCACCGCCAGGCCATCATGCTGCAAGGCTCGGGCACGGCGCACAACATCGTCTGCCCGATCCACCGCTGGACCTATGATACGCAGGGCAAGTTGATCGGCGCGCCGCATTTCCCCGAGAACCCCTGCCTCAACCTCAACAAGCGCAAGCTCGAATCCTGGAACGGATTGTTGTTCAAGGGGCCGCGTTCTGCTGCTGCCGACCTGGCGGGCATGCATCTGGCGAAGGAGTTCGATTTCAGCGGCTACAAGCTCGACCACGTCGAGCTGCACCAGTGCAACTACAACTGGAAGACTTTCATCGAGGTCTACCTGGAGGATTACCACGTGGTGCCCTACCATCCTGGCCTAGGCAACTTCGTTACCTGTGACGATCTCACCTGGCAGTTCGGCGAGTGGTATTCCGTGCAGAAGGTCGGCATCACGCCGCTCGAGCGCGTCGGTTCCAAAGCCTATGGCCGGTGGCAGCAGGCGGTACTCGATTGCTACGGTGCCAGGAACGAAAAACCAAAGCAGGGCGCGATCTGGCTGACCTACTATCCCAACATCATGGTCGAGTGGTATCCGAATGTGCTGGTGGTATCCACGGTGATTCCGCAGGACGTCAATCGCACCATGAACGTCGTCGAGTTCTACTATCCGGAAGAAATCGCCCTGTTCGAGCGCGAGTTCGTCGAGGCGGAACAGGCGGCCTACATGGAGACCGCCATCGAGGACGACGATATCGGCGAGCGCATGGATCGCGGCCGCTACGCGCTGTTGAAGGAAGGCCGCAGCGAAGCCGGCCCCTACCAGTCGCCGACCGAAGACGGCATGCAGCATTTCCACGAGTTCTATCGCCGTATCATGGCGAAACACATCCAGGACAAGAAATGATTACAACTGACCAAACGGAACAACTGCTTTCGGTAGCCGTACTCGGTGAATTCACCCTCGGCGATTTCCAGGAATTCGAGGATCTGGTGCTGGCGAAAGTCAGCGGTGGCGGTACGCCGGATCTACTGCTCGACCTGCGCGAGATGGCCGACTTCACCGTCGACATGGCGTGGGAGGAGATCAAGTTCTCGCGCCAGCACGGCGGCGACTTCCGCCGCATCGCGGTGCTCACCGACAGCCAGTGGGTGACCTGGAGCGCCTGGATCGAGCAGCTGTTTCTTGCCGCCGACGTCCGCGTATTCGGTGACGAGGGCGACGCGCGTGCATGGCTGGCCGAGGGCAGCGCGTGAGCGGTTTGCTGGTTAGCGCCGACGAGTTGATCGCACACGTCGGCGATCCGGCCTGGCGCATTTTCGATTGCCGCCACGATCTCGGCAACACCGAGTACGGCGCCGCCGCCTACGCCAAGGGGCATATCCCCGGTGCCTTGTTCCTGCATCTCGACCGTGACCTGTCGGGGAAGAAGACAGGGCGCAACGGTCGCCATCCCTTGCCCGATCCGGCGGACTTTGCCAGGCGCATGGGCGAATGCGGCGTTGGGCCGGATACGCAGGTGGTCGCCTACGACAACGAAGGCGGCATCTTCGCTTCGCGTCTGTGGTGGATGCTGCGCTGGATGGGTCACGACAAGGTGGCGCTGCTCGACGGTGGCCTGCCCGGATGGCGGCGCGCCAAGCAGGCATTGGTGACCGAGGTTCCGGGCGCAGCGCCGGTCGAGTTCATGGCGCGGCCGCAGCCGCTCACAGTGGATGCCGACTTCGTGCAGGCAAGCCTGGCGTTGCCCGAAACGCTGATTCTCGATGCCCGCGCGCCCGAGCGCTTTACCGGCGAGGAGGAAACGCTCGACCCCGTCGGCGGCCACATTCCCGGCGCGGCGAATCGCTTCTACTTCGACAATCTCGACGACGCCGGCTGCTACTTCAAACCTGCCGAGGAACTGCGCATCGAGTTCGATGCGCTGCTGGCCGGCCGCGCTCCGGCCAACGTCGTGCAGCAGTGCGGCTCCGGCGTCACCGCCTGCCACAACCTGCTGGCGATGGAGATTGCCGGACTCAACGGCTCACGGCTCTATCCCGGTTCCTGGAGCGAGTGGTGCGCAGATCCTGCGCGCCCGATTGCCACAGGGGAATAGGATGATACGTATCGGAACGCCGCTGTCGCCCTCGGCGACGAAGGTCATGCTGCTCGGCTGCGGCGAGCTGGGCAAGGAAGTCATCATCGCCCTGCAAAGGCTCGGCTGCGAAGTGATAGGCGTCGATCGCTACGCAAACGCACCGGGCATGCAGGTCGCGCATCGCAGCCACGTCGTCGTCATGAGCGATGGCGCCGCCCTGCGCGCGGTTATAGAAAAGGAGCGGCCGCATCTCGTGGTGCCCGAGATCGAGGCCATCGCCACCGCGACGTTGGTCGAGATCGAGAAGGAAGGCTGGACGGAGATCATCCCGGCCGCCCGCGCCGCGCAACTGACCATGAACCGCGAGGGCATCCGCCGCCTTGCTGCCGAAGAACTCGGTCTGCCGGTTTCGCCCTACCAGTTCGCCGATTCGCTCACCGAATTGCGGGCTGCCATCGATGGCTCAAATGGCGATGGTGTGGGCTATCCCTGCGTGGTCAAGCCGGTCATGTCGTCGTCGGGCAAGGGCCAATCGCTGGTCAAGACCCCGGCCGATGTCGAGGCGGCCTGGAACTACGCGCAGGCCGGCGGACGGGTCGGACTTGGGCGCGTGATAGTCGAAGGCTTCATCGACTTCGATTACGAGATTACGCAACTCACCGTGCGCGCCGTCGGCAGCACGGGCATGGTGGAAACACAATTCTGCGAACCCATTGGCCATGTACAGGTGAACGGCGACTACGTCGAATCCTGGCAGCCGATGGCAATGTCGCCCGGTGCGCTTCGGAAATCGCGCGATATCGCGAAGGCGGTTACCGACGCGCTCGGCGGGCGCGGCATATTTGGCGTCGAGCTGTTCATCAGAGGTGACCAGGTGTGGTTCTCTGAAGTCAGCCCCCGTCCGCACGACACGGGCTTGGTCACGCTGGCTACGCAGCGCCTGTCCGAGTTCGAGTTGCATGCCCGGGCGATTCTCGGCTTGCCGGTCGATGTCAGCCTGCGCCGTCCCGGTGCATCGGCCGTGATCTACGGCGGCATCGAAGCGAAAGGCATCGCTTTTGAAGGTGTGGCGGAGGCGCTGACAATACCCGAGTCCGATATTCGACTATTCGGCAAGCCCGAGAGCTTCGTCAGGCGGCGCATGGGTGTCGCGGTCGCCAATGCCGACGACACCGACGAAGCCCGCCGCCGCGCCAAACAGGCGGCCGCCCGCATCAGGTCCGTCGCGGACCAGATCTGAGGTTCGCCTGGCCGGAATCCTCATTCGGCGCCGGCTTAACCACCGCGTTGCCGCGTCTCAATCGCCACGATTCTGCCTGTCGCGTAGGCACGACAGTTGGTCGGCAAGGCATCTATGACTACCATCGGCGCCATGAATACATCCCGATTCCTGCTTACCCTAAGCGCCGTTACGGCGATTTCCCTTGTGTCTGCCTGCGGTGGCGGCGGTGGAGGCTCCGGCGATAGCAGCGTTGCCGCCGGTACCGGAAGCACCGGTAGCACCGGTAGCACCGGTAGCACCGGAAGCACCGGTAGCACCGGTAGCACCGGAAGCACCGGAAGCACCGGAAGCACCGGAAGCACCGGAAGCACCGGAAGCACCGGAAGCACCGGAAGCACCGGGAGCACCGGAAGCACCGG
>JAEHDA010000303.1 GCA_016880655.1 Rhodocyclaceae bacterium | reverse complement strand
TGGGTGAAGACAACCCCATTCTGGCCATTCACGATGTCGGCGCCGGCGGCATTTCCAACGCCATGCCGGAACTGGCCAACGACGCCGGGCGCGGCGCCCGCTTCGAACTGCGCGAAGTGCCGAGCGAAGAGTCGGGCATGTCGCCGCGCGAAATCTGGTCGAACGAAGCGCAGGAGCGCTATGTGCTGGCCATCGCGCCCGAGCGGCTGGACGAATTTCACGCGCTTTGCGAGCGTGAGCGCTGCCCCTTCGCGGTGCTCGGCGAAGCGACCGCCGAACGACAGCTGGTGGTCAGCGACAAGCACTTCGGCAACAAGGCCGTCGACATGCCGATGGAAGTGCTGCTCGGCAAGCCGCCGCGCATGCACCGCAACGCGACGCGCAAGCCGGTCGCCATGCCCGCACTCGACCTCGGCGCCGTCGACCTGAAGGATGCTGCCTTCCGCGTCATGCGCCTGCCCTCGGTGGCAAGCAAGAGCTTCCTGATCACCATCGGCGACCGCACGGTCGGCGGCATGACGGCGCGCGACCAGTTCGTCGGCCCGTGGCAGGTGCCCGTTGCCGACGTGGCCGTGACCACCATGGGTTACGACACCACGCTCGGAGAATGCTTCGCCATGGGCGAGCGCACCCCGGTCGCGCTGCTGAACGCGCCGGCCTCGGGCCGCATGGCGGTCGGCGAGGCGATCACCAACATTGCGGCTGCCGACATTGCCGGCCTGAGCAACGTAAAGCTTTCCGCCAACTGGATGGCCGCTGCCGGCCACGGCTCTGAAGACGCCGCGCTGTTCGACACCGTCAAGACGGTCGGCCTCGAGTTCTGTCCGCAGCTCGGCGTGTCGATTCCGGTCGGCAAGGATTCGCTGTCGATGCGCACGCGCTGGGAGGAGAATGGCAAGCCGAAGCAGGTGGTGGCGCCGCTGTCCCTGATCGTCACCGCCTTTGCACCTTGCGCCGACGTGCGCACCACGCTGACGCCGCAGTTGCGCGCCGACAAGGAAGTCGGCGAAACGGAACTGATCCTGATCGACCTCGGCGGAGGCAGAAACCGCCTCGGCGGTTCGGCGCTGGCGCAGGTGCATGGCGTGTCGGGCGACCTGCCGCCCGACGCCGATGCCGAGTCGCTCAAGCGTTTCTTCGACGCGATCCAGAGACTGCGGCCACGGATACTCGCCTACCACGACCGCTCCGACGGCGGCCTGTTCGCCACGGTGTGCGAGATGAGCTTCGCGTCGCACCTCGGCGTGTCGCTCAACCTCGATTCATTGTGCTACGACCCGCTGATGAACGACGTGGACGGCATCGAGCGCGCGCCGCAACTGCTCGACGGACGCATGCGCGACCGAATGGTGGCGGCGCTGTTCAGCGAGGAACTCGGCGCGGTGATCCAGATCCGCCGCGAGGATCGCTCGGATGTCATGCAGGCGCTGCGCGATGCCGGGCTTGGCGCCTGCTCGCACGTGATCGGCACGCTGAACGACGCCGACGAGATCCGGGTCTGGCGCAACGCAAAGTCAGCCTTCGCCGCACGCCGCGTGGAATTGCAGCAGGCCTGGAGCGAGGTGAGCCACGAGATCGCCCGCCTGCGCGATGACGCGGCCTGTGCCGATGAGGAGTTCGCGGCGCTGGCGGATGCCGCCGATCCGGGCTTGTCGGCTTCGCTCACATTCGATCCGGCGGCGCCATTCGCCATCGGCGGCGCGAAGCCGAAGATCGCAGTACTCAGGGAACAGGGCGTGAACGGCCAGGTCGAAATGGCGGCGGCTTTCGACCGCGCCGGCTTCGAATGCGTCGATGTGCACATGTCCGACCTTCAGGCTCGGCGTGTCGCCATGGCTGACTTTCGGGGCTTCGTCGCCTGCGGCGGATTCTCCTACGGCGACGTGCTGGGCGCGGGGCAGGGCTGGGCGAAGTCCATCCTCTTCAACGACCGCCTTCGCGACGACTTCGCCGCCTTCTTCGCGCGGCCGGATAGCTTCGCATTGGGCGTCTGCAACGGCTGCCAGATGATGAGCAACCTGGCATCGATCATTCCAGGCGCGGAAGCGTGGCCGACCTTCCATCGCAACCGTTCCGAACAGTTCGAGGCACGCTTCGTGATGGTCGAGATTCCGGATTCGCCCTCGATCTTCTTGGCCGGCATGACCGGTTCGAAGCTGCCCATCGTCGTCTCGCACGGGGAGGGTCGTGCGGTGTTCACAGGCGATTCGAAAAAGTCAGCCGTGGCGCTGCGCTACATCGACAACCGCGGCAAGGTCGCGACGACGTATCCGTTCAACCCGAACGGCTCGCCCGACGGCATCGCCGGCGTGACCACGCCCGACGGCCGTTTCACGGTGATGATGCCGCACCCCGAGCGCATCTTCCGCACCGTGCAGATGTCCTGGCGCCCGGATCATTGGGGTGAGGACGGACCGTGGCTGGCCATGTTCCGCAACGCGCGGAAGTGGGTGGGGTAAGTTGGTTTCAGTCGTCCACGCGCTGACTGACGCCGGCATCGACGACGAGGCGCTGAGGCGCCTGGGTTCCGACCTGCCGACGGAAGCGCAGGCACAGCTCGACGCGGCGCTCGAACTGGCTGCCGAACTCTATGCCGGCAAGACGCTCGGTACCGGCGAGGACGTCTTGCAGCATGGCTTCGGCATGGCTTTGCAGCTTGCGGCCTTGAACCTCGACCTCGATACGAGGTTGGCTGCGCTGCTGTTTTCGGCGTGCGATTTCCTGCCCGAGCCGAAGGAGGCCCTGGGCGAGAAGTTTGGCGCGCCGGTCGCGGCGCTGGTCGACAACCTCCATCGCCTCAAGGGCCTGCGGCCGCTGACCGAAGCGGCGGCCCATGGTGGCGGAGGCAGCACCGAAGCCAGGGCGCAGGCCGAGATTCTGCGCAAGATGCTGCTGGCGATGGCCGACGACATCCGCGTGGTGATGCTGCGGCTCGCCTCGCGCACGCAGACACTGCGCTGGTTTACCGACCAGGACACGCCGGCGCGGCGCGACCTGGCGCGCGAGAGCCTGGAAATCTATGCGCCGCTGGCCAACCGCCTCGGCGTCTGGCAGATGAAGTGGGAGATCGAAGACCTCTCGTTCCGCTTCATCGAGCCGGCGACCTACAAGCGCATCGCCAGGCAACTGGACGAGAAGCGCGTCGAGCGCGAGAACTTCATCGAGACGGCCACGGCTCGCCTGAAGAGCGAGATGGAGAAATCCGGCATTGCCGCCGAGGTCTATGGCCGGCCCAAGCACATCTACAGCATCTGGAACAAGATGCGGGCGAAGGACCTCGACTTCGACGAGGTCTACGATGTGCGCGCGCTGCGCATCATCGTCCCCGAGGTGCGCGACTGCTACACGGCGCTGGGTATCGTGCATGCGCTCTGGCAGCCGATCCACGGCGAGTTCGACGACTACATCTCGCACCCCAAGGGCAACTTCTACCGTTCGCTGCACACTGCGGTGATGGCCGAGGACGGCCGCTCGCTGGAGGTGCAGATCCGCACGCCCGAGATGCATCGCCACGCCGAACTCGGCGTCGCCGCGCACTGGCGCTACAAGGAGGCGTCAGGGGCCAAACCCGCGCCGGCCCGCGCCGAATCCGCCTACGACGAGAAGATCGCATGGTTGCGCCAGTTGCTGTCGTGGCGTGACGAGATCACCGACTCGGCGGCCTGGGTCGAGCAGTTCAAGCGTGCCTCGCTCGACGACACCATCTACGTGCTGACGCCGCAGGGCCGGGTGATCGACCTGCCCAAGGGCTCCACGCCGGTCGACTTCGCCTACCGCCTGCACACCGACATCGGCCATCGCTGTCGCGGCGCCAAGGTCGACGGCCATCTGGTGCCGCTGAACACTTCGCTCGCCAACGGCCAGCGCGTCGAGATCACCGCCGCCAAGACCGGCGGTCCGTCGCGCGACTGGCTGACGCCCGGCTATCTCCATTCGCCACGCGCGCGGCAGAAGGTCAAGGCCTGGTTCGCGACGCAGCAGGAAGAGGAGATGCTGGCGCAGGGCCGTGCCTACATCGCCAAGGAATTGCAGCGCGACGGCTTCACGCAGGCGAACCTCGACGAGTTGGCGCACAAGCTCGGCTTCAAGAACCCGGAGGCGATGTACCTGGCCGCCGCACGCGGCGAGGTCGGCCCGCGCGCAGTGCTGGTGGCCCTGCGCGGAACCCCGGAGGAAGCCGAGGTCGAGCCGGAGATGCTGACCAGGCAGTCGAAGGCTACGCAGTCCAGCGAAGGTGGGCGCATCCTGGTGGTCGGCGTCGACAAGCTGATGACGCAGCTCGGCCGCTGCTGCAAGCCGGTGCCGCCCGATGCCGTTGCCGGTTTCGTCACCCGCGGCCGCGGCGTTTCGGTGCACCGGCTCGACTGCGCCAATTTCCGCAACATGGCGGCACGCAATCCGGAACGGGTGATCGATGCCCAATGGGGCGGCAAGCAGACCGGCATCTATGCCACCGACCTGATGGTCGAGGCGCACGACCGACAGGGCCTGCTGCGCGACATCTCCGACGTGCTCTCGAAGGAAAAGATCAACGTCACCGCGGTGAAGACCCAGTCGAAGGGCGGCGCCGCCCGCATGGGCTTCACCATCGAACTGGCCAGTGCCGAACAGCTTCAGCGCGTGCTCGACCGCGTCGGCGAGGTCGAGGGCGTGACGCTGGTACGGCGCGGCTAGGAAAAGTCAGCCGTGGTGGTACGCCACCGGACGGCGGTCAGTCCTCCCTCGCCAACAGCGCCAGCAGCGCTTCCTGGGCACAGGCGCGGACGCGGCGGGTGGGATGCACGGCATAGGCGCCGTTGCTGTCCATCTCCCACGACTGGTAGTTGTCATGCAGGTAGAGGCGCAGGCCTTCCTTGAGTACGCGTCGCTTGAGCTTCGGGTCGAGTACCGGAAACACCACCTCGATGCGGCGGAAGAAATTCCGCTCCATCCAGTCCGCGCTGCCGAGATAGACCTTGTCTTCGCCGCCGGCGTGGAAGTGGAAGATGCGGTGATGCTCGAGGAAGCGGCCGATGACCGAGCGGACGCGGATGTTGTCGGACAGGCCCTTGACGCCGGGCCGCAACGCGCAGACGCCGCGCACGATCAGGTCGATCTGTACTCCGGCCTGAGACGCCTCGTAGAGGGCCTCGACCAATTCCGGCTCCAGCAGCGAGTTCATCTTGGCGGTGATCTGGCCCTTGCCGCCCGCTCGCGCGGCCTCGGTCTCGGCGCGGATGGCGGCGATCATGTTGTCGTGCAGGGTGAATGGCGCCTGCCATAGGTGCTTGAGCTGGCCGGCCTTGCCGAGGCCCGTCAGTTGCTTGAAGACTTCGTTCACGTCGGCGGCGATCTCCTCGTTGCAGGTCAGCAGGCCGAAATCGGTGTAGAAGCGGGTCGTGCGCGGATGGTAGTTGCCCGTGCCGAGATGCACGTAGCGGCGGTAGCCGCTGGTCGTACCCAGTTCCTCGCGCCGCAGCACCATCAGCATCTTGGCGTGGGTCTTGTAGCCGAACACGCCGTACACCACGTGGGCGCCGACCTCTTCGAGGCGGGCGGCGATGTTGAGGTTGGCCTCCTCGTCGAAACGGGCCATCAGTTCGACCACGACGGTGACTTCCTTGCCCTTCTGGGCGGCACGCACCAAGTGCTGCAACAGCACCGAATCGGTGCCGGTGCGGTACACGGTCATCTTGATCGCGACCACGTTCGGATCGTCGGCCGCCTGTTCGAGCATCTGGATGACCGGCGCGAAGGACTGGAACGGATGGTGCAGCAGGACATCTTCCTTGCGCAGGACGTCGAAAATCTGCGGACGCTTGGAGATCGCCTTGGGCAGGCCGGGCTGGAAGGGTGCGTACTTGAGATCGGGACGCTCGACGCGATCCGGCACCGACATCAGCCTGACCAGGTTCACGATGCCGGGCACACGGTAAAGGTCGGCACCGTCCAGCCCGAACTGCTGGAGCAGGAAGTCGGTCATGGTTTCCGAGCAGTTGTCGGCAACCTCGAGGCGCACGGCATCGCCGAAGTGCCGTTGCGGCAGTTCGCCCTGGAGCGCGGTGCGCAGGTTCTTCACTTCCTCGTCGTCCACCCACAGGTCGGAATTGCGCGTGACGCGGAACTGGTAGCAACCGAGGATATTCATGCCGGCGAACAGCTCGCCGACGTGCCGGTGCAGGATCGAGGACAGAAAGACGAAGCCCCAGTCCACTCCGGTCAACTCCCTGGGCAAATGAATGACCCGCGGCAGGGCGCGCGGCGCCTGGACAATGGCGGCGCCGCCGGCGCGGCCGAAGGCGTCGCGGCCTTCGAGTTCGACGGCAAAGTTGAGACTCTTGTTGAGCACGCGCGGAAACGGGTGGGCCGGATCGAGACCGATCGGCGTCAGCACCGGCATGACTTCGCGGAAGAAGAAATCGCGTATCCAGTCCGCCTGTGCCGGCGTCCAGGTGGTGCGCTTGAAGAAGCGGATGCCCTCTGCTGCCAGCGCGGGAAGAATGGCCTGGTTGAGCAGGGTGTACTGCTCGGCGATCAGCGCGTGCGCCTCCTTGGTGACCCGACGAAACACTTCGTGCGGTGGCATGCCGTCGAAGCCGGTGGCCTGGCCGCCAAGCTTGATCTGCTCCTTGAGGCCGGCAACCCGGATCTCGAAGAATTCGTCGAGGTTCGACGAGACGATGCACAGGAAGCGCAGCCGCTCCAGGAGGGGCACCCGCTGGTCCGCGGCCTGGGCCAGCACGCGCCGATTGAAAGCCAGCAGCGACAGCTCGCGGTTGATGAAATGGTCGGTCGGGATGCGGGGATGTGCGGCTGGGTCGTTCATGATCGGGCGTTGGTAATGTCGATCCCGGCAATACTATGACATTTCCTTTTCGCTCGCGTTACAGCGGTGAACCGAACGGATGGACGGCGGTCGGCTGCTAGAATCGGGGCTTCACAGAACGAGGTCGCGCTACCGTGCCGCATGAGGTGATTGCCGCCGTCGACTTGGGCTCCAACAGCTTCCGCCTGCAAGTCGGGCGGGTGGTCGGCAACCTGATCTATCCGCTTGATTCCCTCAAGGAATCGGTGCGCCTGGCGGCGGGCCTCACGGCCGAAAAGGTACTCGACGGGGCTTCGCAGTTGCGTGCGGTCGAGGCGTTGTCGCGCTTCGGGGAGCGTTTGCGCGGATTCGACGGCAAGGCCGTACGGGCAGTCGCGACCAACACGCTTCGCGTAGCGAAGAATGCGGCGCAGTTCCTGCCCGAGGCCGAAGCGGCACTGGGTTTCCCGATCGAGGTGATCGCGGGCCGCGAGGAAGCCCGGCTGATCTACCTCGGCGTCGCCCACAGCCTCGCCAATCCCCGCAAGCAGCAACTGGTGGTCGATATCGGCGGCGGCTCGACCGAATTCATCATCGGCCGGCACTTCAAGCCGCTACAGCTGGAGTCGCTCTACATGGGTTGTGTCGGCTTCAGCCTGCGCTATTTTCCGGGCGGCCGGGTGGACAAGAAGGGAATGAAGGAAGCGGAACTCGCAGCCCGCCGGGAATTGCAGACGATCGTCTCCCCCTACCGCGCAACCGGCTGGGAGGAGGCGGTCGGATCGTCCGGCACCGCCAAGGCATTGGTCGACCTGCTCGAACAGAACGGACTGTCGTCCGGGGGAATCACTCGCGATGGACTCGACGAACTGCGTTCGATGCTGGTAAGGGCCGGCGACGTTGGTCGTGTCCAGCTTGACGGTCTGCGTGCCGACCGCATTCCGGTGCTGCCCGGCGGCGTGGCCATCATGTCGGCCGTGTTCAAGGAACTCGGCATAGAGCACATGGTGTTCTCCGAAGGCGCATTGCGCCTGGGGGTGCTTTACGACCTGCTCGGCCGTTACCACCACGAGGACCTTCGCGAGGCGACGGTCGACGACTTCATGCGCCGCTACGCAGTCGACCGGCGCCAGGCCGATCGGGTCAGCCAAACGGCCGTCGCAATGCTCGCGCAGCTGATGCCGAACCTTTCCGCCGATCCGGATGATGCCGAAGTCCAGACCCTGGTCTGGGCGGCCCGGCTCCACGAGGTCGGCGTTTCGCTCGCACATTCCAGCTATCACAAGCACAGCGCCTACATCCTGGCCAACGCCGACATGCCGGGATTTTCCCGTCGCGACCAGGCGCGACTTTCCCGCCTGGTGCTGGCGCATCGCGGCAAACTGGAACGGGTTCAGCCGGAGGTGACCGAGCCGCGCGACTGGCTGCTGATCTTCGCCCTGCGACTGGCGGCGCTGCTCCACCGAGCCCGGGACGGCGGGGCGGAATTGCCGATACGGGCGACGCAATTGCCGCGTGGTTTCGAATTGCAGGTGGAGGGTGAGTGGCTGACCGCGTCGCCGTTGACGGCGGCGGCTCTCGACGAGGAGGTACGGCAGTGGTCGGGCCTGGGTCAGGAATTGAAGGTCAGGAGCTACCGGCTGATGCCGGCGCGGTAGCGACGACCCGCGAGAGGAGCGAACATGTCCGAATTGTTGTTGCGCGAGGGCGAGGCCGGCGTGGTCACCCTGACCATGAACCGGCCGGACCAGTTCAATGCCCTGTCCGAGGAACTGCTGGCCGAGCTACAGACGGCGCTCGACGGCATTGCCGCCGACGCCTCGGTGCGGGCAGTGGTTCTGGCAGGGGCGGGCAGGGCCTTCTGCGCGGGCCATGACCTCAAGCAGATGCGGGCCAATCATGACAAGCAGTACATGCAGCGACTGTTCCGGCAGTGCGGCAGGCTGATGACCACCATCACGAGCATGCCGCAGCCCGTCATTGCGCGCGTGCATGGCATCGCCACCGCAGCCGGTTGCCAGCTCGTCGCCAGTTGCGATTTGGCAGTGGCGGCCGATACCGCCCGGTTTGCCGTGTCGGGCATCAATGTCGGCCTGTTCTGCTCGACGCCCGCGGTGGCGCTGTCGCGCAACATGGGACGCAAGCAGGCGATGGAAATGCTGCTCACCGGGGACTTCATCGACGCGGCCGAGGCGCAGCGCCGCGGCCTGGTGAATCGCGTCACGAAGCCCGACGCCCTGGACGAGGAAATCGCCAGGCTCGCGGCGTCGATATGCGCAAAGTCAGCCGCCGCGGTACGCCTCGGCAAGCAGCTTTTCTATCGCCAGTTGGAAATGGGGCTGGATGCCGCCTATCAGGCAGCTTCGGAAACCATGGCCTGCAACATGATGTGCGAGGATGCCGCGGAAGGCATCGACGCGTTCATGGCCAAGCGCAAACCGGAGTGGCAGGGGCGCTAGCCGGTGATCTGGCGGGCGATCCAGTCCTTCGCCGAACCGGTGTCCGTCAGGAAGAGGTCGCAACGCATCAGCGAAAAGCCGAAGACGTAAGCGTAGAGCAGCACGCTGCGGGCGGCGGCCTCGGCGGAGGGTAGGCCGAGGCTTACGAACAGGCGCGACGCGCAGGCCAACCGTTCGGCATCCACTTCTTCGACGACTTCGGCTGCGCGCGCGTCGCGCCGTGCCCATTCCCGCACGGCCAACTCGATGGGCAGCCCCTTGCGATTGCGTCCCGCCGAATAGACTCCGATGGTGTGACGCAGGGCGGCAAGCTCCTCACCGGGTCCGGCGGCGGTCTGCTTGCGGATGTCGCTGATCCGGCCGCCCTTCCATTCCTCCAGGACCGCATCGACCAGGTCGCGTCGATCCCGGAAATGCCAGTAGAAGCTGCCCTTGGTGACATGGAGGCGCTTGGCCAATGTCTCGACGCGCAATCCGGCGTGCCCTTCCTCGGCAAGAGCGGCGAGAGCGCCCTTGATCCAGGCGGCGCGATCGAGCGGCGGGGAACGAGATGTGCGGCGAGTTCTGGAGTCCATACGGTACGGTATTGAAAACTTGGTGGCGCTGCGCTAGCATAGCACGCACCATACGATACCGTATGGGTTCGGAGAGGCTACACTTACATCAACCCATACAGGAGAGCCGGCTTGAAGATCCTTGTGCCCGTCAAGCGGGTGGTCGATTACAACGTCAAGGTGCGCGTCAAGGCCGATGGCACCGGCGTCGAACTCGCCAACGTCAAGATGTCCATGAATCCCTTCGACGAAATCGCCATGGAAGAGGCGGTGCGGTTGAAGGAGGCAGGCATCGCTACCGAGGTTGTCGCGATCAGTTGCGGCTTGCCCGCGTGCCAGGAAACGCTGCGTACGGCGATGGCGCTGGGAGCGGATCGGGCCGTATTGGTCGAGACCGACGTCGAATTGCAGCCACTGGCGGTGGCGAAGCTCTTGAGAGCCCTGACGGAACGGGAGCAGCCGAAACTGGTGATCCTCGGCAAGCAGGCGATCGACGACGACGCCAACCAGACCGGCCAGATGCTGGCGGCCTTGCTCGGCTGGCCGCAGGCGACTTTCGCCTCGAAGGTGGTGGTCGCGGGCGATACGGCGACCGTGACGCGCGAGGTGGATGGCGGCCTGGAGACGATCGCGGTCGCCTTGCCCGCCGTCGTGACCACCGATCTGCGCCTGAACGAGCCGCGCTACGCGACGCTGCCCAACATCATGAAGGCGAAAAAGAAGCCTCTGGATACGCTGAAGCCGGCCGATCTCGGCGTCGACGTCACGCCGCGCCTGACGACGCTGAAGGTCGTCGAACCGCCAAAGCGTCAGGCCGGCATCCGGGTTGCGGACGTCGCCGAACTGGTGGCGAAGCTCAAGAACGAAGCGAAGGTGATCTGATCATGGCCATACTCGTCATTGCAGAACACGACAACGCAATTCTGAAAGCCGCGACGCTCAACACCGTCACGGCCGGGAGCCGCATCGGCGGTGAAATTCACTTGCTGGTGGCCGGTTGCAACTGTGCCGCCGTCGGCGCGGCGGCTGCGCAGGTGTCGGGTGTCGCCAAGGTGCGCCTCGCGGATGCGCCGCATTATGGAGATCAGGCGCCCGAGGATGTGGCGGCCTTGATCCGGCCGCTGGCAGCCGGCTACAGCCACATACTGGCGCCGGCAACCAGCCACGGCAAGAACGTGTTGCCGCGCGTCGCCGCTTTGCTCGACGTTGCGCAGATATCCGACATCGTCGCCGTCGAGTCCGCGGATACCTTCGTGCGGCCGATCTACGCCGGCAATGCGCTGGCGACGGTGAAGTCGGCGGACGCCATCAAGGTGATCACTGTCCGCACCACCGCTTTCGATCCGGCTGCCCTCGGCGGGACCGCGGCGGTCGAGACCATGGCCGCCGCTGCGTCAGCCGGGCAGGCCAGGGTCGTCGGTCGGGAAGTCAGCAAGTCCGAGCGTCCGGAACTCGGCGCAGCCAAGGTGATCGTCGCGGGCGGGCGCGGGTTGGCGTCGGGAGAGAACTACCACAAGCTGCTCGAACCGCTGGCCGACAAGCTCGGCGCGGCGCTTGGCGCATCGCGGGCGGCCGTCGATGCCGGGTTCGTGCCGAACGACTACCAGGTCGGCCAGACCGGCAAGATCGTTGCACCGCAGCTCTACGTCGCGGTGGGCATCTCCGGCGCGATCCAGCACCTGGCCGGGATGAAGGATTCCAAGGTGATCGTCGCGATCAACAAGGATCCGGATGCGCCGATCTTCCAGGTCGCGGATTACGGCCTGGTCGCCGATCTCTTCCAGGCGGTGCCGGAACTGACCTCGTCGCTCTGAAAACAGCCTGCCATGAACTTCCCCGAAGGACTATTCGCAGGCACATGGGCCATTGGGGGGTTCGTAGCGCTTGGACTCATCTGGCTATGGTGCCTGCGCACTGCGCCGTGGGGGCGCTTGGCGGATTCCGGGCAATGGAACGTTTGGCTCGGCGCAATCGTGGTGCTGGTCCTGTTCTGGAGCATGAAAGCGGGGGTGAAGCCGGGACTCAACCTGCATCTGCTGGGCGCTACCACGTTCACGCTGATGTTCGGACGGCAGCTGGCCATCATCGGGTTGTCGATCGTCATGGCTGCCGTGACCCTCAATGGCGCCGCTGGCTGGGAAGCCTATGCGCTCAATGTTCTGATCACGGCGGTGTTTCCCTGCCTCGTCGCCGACCTGTTGTTGAAGATCGTCGAACGCTATCTGCCGCCGAATTTCTTCTGCTATATCTTCTGTGCGGCTTTCTTCGGCGCGGCGATCGCGGTGGTGTCGACGGGTCTTCTGTCCACCGTAGCGCTGTGGCTTGCCGGCGTCTATTCGGCGGACCTGCTGTTCAATGATTACTTCCCGTATTTCGCGCTGATCGGCTTTGCCGAGGCATGGTTGAACGGCGCGGCGATAACCTTGATGGTCGTCTACTACCCGCACTGGGTAGGCAGTTTCGATGACCGTCGCTACCTGTTCAAACGATAACGAGGAGTGAGAAACCATGGGTTACGTCGCGCCCGTCAAGGACATGATGTTTGTGCTGAAGGAACTGGCCGGCCTGGAGCAGGTGGCCAAATTGCCCGGCTTCGAGGAAGCTGCGCCCGACGTGGTCGAGGCGATTCTCGATGAGGCCGGGAAGTTCGCCGGTGGCGTCCTGGCGCCGCTGAACTTCAGCGGCGATCAGGAAGGGGCCAAGTGGCATGACAAGCAGGTGACGATGCCGGCCGGATTCAAGGAGGCATACACGCAGTTTGCCGAGAGCGGCTGGACGGCGCTCGACTGCCATCCGGAGCACGGTGGCCAGGGGCTGCCGCGCGTGGTCTCGGCCGCGGTCAGGGAGATGTGGAAGTCCGCCAACATGGCGTTCTCCTTGTGCCCGCTGCTGACCAACGGCGCCATTGAGGCGCTTGAACTTTGCGGTTCGCCGGAGCAAAAACAGATGTATCTGCCGAACATGATCTCCGGGCAATGGACCGGGACCATGAACCTGACGGAACCCCAGGCGGGTTCCGATCTCGCCGCCATCCGTTCGCGTGCTGAGCCACAGGGCGACGGTACGTACAAGATCTTCGGCCAGAAGATCTTCATCACCTACGGCGAGCACGACATGGCCGGGAACATCGTCCATCTGGTTCTGGCCCGACTGCCGGATGCTCCCGAGGGGGTGAAGGGCATTTCGTTATTCGTCGTGCCCAAGTATCTGGTCAACGCCGACGGCAGTCTCGGTGCCCGCAACGATGCCTGGTGCGTCTCCATCGAACACAAGCTGGGCATCCACGCCAGTCCGACCTGCGTAATGGCGTTCGGCGACAACGGCGGTGCGGTCGGTACGCTGATCGGCAAGGCGAACGAGGGCTTGAAGTACATGTTCATCATGATGAACGCGGCCCGCTATGCGGTGGGCATGGAGGGTCTTGCCCTTTCGGAACGCGCCTATCAGCAGGCGCTCGGATATGCGCGCGAACGCGTCCAGGGCCGTGCCATCGAGGGTTCCGCGGCGCCGGTCGCCATCATTCGCCATCCAGATATCCGGCGCATGCTCATGACCATGAAGGCGCAGATTGAAGCGATGCGGGCGCTGGCCTACGTGGTTGCGGCATCTCACGACGCCGCCTTCCACCATCCGGATGAAGCCGAACGCAAGCGCAAGCAGGCCTTTGTGGACCTGATGATCCCGGTCGTCAAGGGCTGGCTGACCGAGACCGGCAACGAGATCGCCTCGCTTGGCGTGCAGGTTCACGGCGGCATGGGCTTCATCGAAGAGACGGGAGCCGCCCAGCACCTGCGCGATGCGCGGATAACGACGATCTACGAAGGCACCACCGGGATCCAGGCCAACGACCTGATCGGGCGCAAGATTGCCCGTGAAGGCGGCGCGACGCTGAAGGTCGTGGTCGGCCAGATGCAGCAGACGATTGCCGAACTCGATGCGGCGGGTGCGGAGTTGGCCGAACTCAAGGCGGCACTGGCCAAGGGCGTCGCAGCGGTTGCCGAGGCGGGCGCCTACATCGCCACCAATTTCGCCACCGACGTGCGCGCGGTGGCGGTTGGCGCGGTCCCGTTCCTGAAACTGATGGGTATCGTCGCGGGCGGCTGGATGATGGCACGAGCGGCCCTGGTCGCACGGCAGAAGATCTCCGCCGGGGACGCGGACTCCTTTCATCCCGCGAAGATGGCCACCGCAGCGTTCTACGCCACGCACATTCTGCCGGCTGCGCCCGGGTTGGCGCAGGAGATCGTCGCCGGGGGCGCCAGCGCACTCGCGATACCGGACGATCAGCTATAGTCGTGCATCATGAGCGCACTCGAGAACATCGTCACCGAAATTGAACAGGGGGAGGTAAGCTTTCCCACGCACGCTGATGTCGCGTTCCGGGTGCGTCTTGCCCTCGATGATCCCGAGATACCTTTAGCCAAAGCTGCCCAGGTTATCGTCGCCGAACCGCTGCTGGCGGCCCGGGTCGTCGCGCTCGCCAATTCGGTCGCATTCAGCCGCAGCGGGATTCCGGTAGCCGATGTGCGCGGCGCGGTAGCGCGCCTGGGCCTCAAGTTCGTTCGCGGCCTGGCGACGGCCGTGGTCATGCGACAGATGGCCGGCAGCCTCAAGTCGCCGGCCTATCAGAGCCTCGCGGCCCGGCTTTGGGAGCACACGGTGCATGTAGCCGCATTGGCACACCTGTTGGCCGCGCGGTTCAGGCTGGCTCCGGATGTCGCGATGTTTGCGGGAATCGTCCATGAGGTCAGCGGCTTCTATCTGATCTCCCGTACGGATACACGACACGATTTGTTTGCCGATGGCAGCCTGTTGACGACGGATGCGGAAAGGCGTGTCGGCGGTGCCGTTCTTGCGGCGCTTGCGGTACCGGCCGAGGTGGTTGCCGCCATCGAGCCGCTCTGGCAGGACGGACCGCTGCGTTTCCCGCCGCAAAACCTGGGTGACCTGCTGCGGCTGGCGAACGAGCTGACGCCGATTCGATCGCCGCTACAGGCGCCGGCAGCCGCGGAGATGGAACTCGCCATCGGCCCGGATGGGGAGAAACAGTTGGCGGAAATTCTCGAGCAGTCCAGCGATGAACTGGAAGCACTGACGACGGCCTTGCGTTATTGATTTCATTGAAATAGACTAAAAACGTTCGGTATAGCTGAAAAAGGCAAACCCATCGAAAGGTGGGGACGCAAAGTCACCGGTCTAAAGGAAGCGGTTGGTTGGCTTTCCAGGATGGCGGGGCCGCCAGGACAACCGAGGCTGCATCCGGAGTTTTTAAAGGGATGCTGTCTTCGACGACGATCAGTCCGTCGGTTTCCAAGCGGCGCAACAGCCGCAGTCAGAGGTGACCTTGCGCCAGTCTGGTAAGACCGGGTTGGCTGGACAGTGCTTGCGGCGCGTCTTGTGGCAAGGAGGCTGGCGATGGTAACGATGGCACCCGACAATGTGGTCAGATTCCCGGATAGCGCCCGCGGTTCGATCGGCGGCCGGGATCACCTTCGTACCCTGAAGGAGTCGCGCGATCTGGTCGCACAGAAGTTGCGCGAGGCGATCAGAATCCTTGTTGCCGAGCTCCAGGACGATCTGGGGGCCAAGGGCGACGCGGCCGACGAACGCGACCAGCGCAACTTCTACTACGGCGGGCGCGAGTTGCTGCGGGAAAATCTGGTGCGTCTCGAAGCACTGGTCGCCGGTCACTGGCTGCACCTGTTCGAGACCGCAATCGGATCGAATGTCGGCAAGCAGGCCAAGGGGCCGGCGCTGTCGCTCGACCAGCTGGAGCTGGTCGACCTCGGTGACATGGACGAGCAAATCGCCGTCAAGGGTCTTGCCAGTCGTCTACAGGACGGTTGCGAAGAGGGCTTGTTCGCCGCCGGCCGTCGGCTGGCGTTTCTGGCAGGCAAAGAGGACGCGTCGCTGTCGCTGGAGACCGTGCTTGCCGAGGCAACGCATGCGGCGTTGAAGGAATCGAGTTTGCCGGGTCCGTTGCGCCTCGAAGTCCTGTCAGGGCTGGATCGCCGTGGCGTCAAGATACTTGGGCCGGTAATCCACGACCTCAATACCTTCCTGGTTGGCCGTCGGGTGTTGCCGACAGTGAAACGCATCTTCACTCGTGCCCAGCGGGAAAAGTCTGGTAGCGCCGGATCGGCCAAGACAGTGGGGGCCGACGCTGGCGACGTGTTTGCGCTGCTGCAACGCCTGGTGCCTTCCGGATCGAGCGGCGCCGCGGCCATGCCGTCCGGCCCGGCGCTGGCGATGTCTCCGGAAGCCATGGCTGCCGCCATGCAGCGGGTAATGGTCTCGCTCGACTCCCTACAGCATGTGCTGCCGCCCCCTTCGGCAACGCCGACGACCAACATCCTGCGCGAGTTTCGGGGCAGCGACGTGGGCCAGGGGCTCGATCACCTCGATGCGGTGACGGTCGACATCGTCGCCACGCTGTTCGACTTCATTTTCGACGACAAGTCGGTTGCCGATCCGATCAAGGCCCTGGTGGGACGCTTGC
>JAEHDA010000302.1 GCA_016880655.1 Rhodocyclaceae bacterium | reverse complement strand
GAATCTTGCCGATCCGGATTCGCCACTCCCGCGGCCCGGTCTCATGCACCGACGTGCCCTTCGAGTCGACGGCAACCGTGACCGGCATGTCCCTGACGTCGAATTCGTAGATCGCCTCCATGCCGAGGTCGGCAAATCCCACGACCTTGGCGGTCTTGATCGCCTTCGAGACCAGGTAGGCTGCGCCGCCCACCGCCATCAGGTAGGCCGACTGGTTGTCGCGGATCGCCTCGATCGCGACGGGGCCGCGCTCGGACTTGCCGATCATGGAGATGAGCCCGGTCTGCTCCAGCATCATGCGGGTGAACTTGTCCATGCGCGTGGCCGTGGTCGGGCCGGCCGGACCGACGGCCTCGTCGCGCACCGGATCGACCGGGCCGACGTAGTAGATGACGCGGTTGGTGAAATCGACGGGCAGTTTCTCGCCCTTTGCCAGCAGGTCGGCGATGCGCTTGTGGGCGGCGTCGCGACCGGTCAGCATCCTGCCGTTCAGCAGCAGCTTCTGGCCAGGTTGCCAGGCAGCGACTTGTTCCCTGGTCAGCGCATTCAGGTCGACGCGCGTGGCGGTGGCGGCGTCGGCCTGCCAAGTGACTTTCGGCCAGTCTTCAAGCTTCGGCGGTTCCAGTTGCGCCGGGCCGTTGCCGTCGAGTTCGAAGTGCACGTGGCGCGTCGCCGCGCAGTTGGGGATCATTGCCACGGGCAGGCTGGCGGCATGGGTCGGATAATCGAGGATCTTCACGTCGAGCACGGTGGTCAGGCCGCCGAGGCCCTGCGCGCCGATGCCGAGTGCATTCACCTTTTCCATCAGTTCCAGGCGCAGCTCCTCGACGCGGTTCTTCGGGCCGCGCGCGTTCAGCTCATGGATGTCGACCGGCGCCATCAGCGATTCCTTGGCCAGCAGCATCGCCTTCTCCGGGGTGCCGCCGATGCCGATGCCGAGGATGCCCGGCGGGCACCAGCCGGCGCCCATGGTCGGCACCGTCTTCAGCACCCAATCGACGATGGAGTCGGACGGATTCAGCATCGCCAGCTTCGACTTGTTCTCGGAGCCGCCGCCCTTGGCGGCGCAGATCACCTCGACATGGTCGCCGGGCACGATCTCGTAGTGCACGACGGCCGGCGTGTTGTCCTTCGAGTTCTTGCGCGCGCCGGCCGGGTCGAGCAGCACCGAGGCCCGCAGCTTGTTGTCGGGGTGGTTGTAGGCGCGGCGCACGCCTTCGTCGACCATTTGCTGCACGCTCATGGTCGCGTCCCAGCGGACATCCATGCCGACTTTCAGGAACACCACGGCGATGCCGGTGTCCTGGCAGATGGGGCGGTGCCCCTCGGCGCACATGCGCGAGTTGGTCAGGATCTGGGCGATGGCGTCCTTCGCCGCCGGGCCTTCCTCGCGCTCGTAAGCCTCGCCGAGCGCCTTGATGTAGTCGAGCGGATGGTAACAACTGATGTACTGGAAAGCGTCGGCGACGGAGGCGATGAAATCCTCCTGCTTGATCGTGGCCATGATTCCCTCTGTCGTTAAGTTCTTTTTGTCCTAGTGCGGTGCGTGCTTGCTCATCAACAGCGTGCCGGTCATCACCTTGTCGGTCCAGGCGATGGCCATGGCCGAGACCAGGAATGCGACGTGAATCCCGACCTGGGCATAGATGACCCGATCGGGCAATTGCCCGGCGTTGATGAATGTCTTGAGCAGGTGGATCGACGAGATGCCGATCAGGGCCGTCGCGAGCTTGACCTTCAGGACCCCGGCATTGACATGGGAGAGCCACTCCGGCTGGTCGGGGTTGCCTTCCAGGTCCAGCTTGGAAACGAAGGTTTCATAGCCACCGATGATGACCATGATGAGGAGGTTCGCGATCATGACCACGTCGATCAGGCCCAGCACGATGAGCATGATGTCCGCTTCGGCCAGGCTGCCGGCCGAGGAAACAAGGTGGGCCAGCTCGTGCATGAACTGATAGACGTAAACGCCCTGTGCGGCGATCAGGCCCAGGTAAAGGGGGGCCTGGAGCCAGCGGCTCCAGAAGATGAAGGCTTCCATCGCCTTGACCGTTTTCTGCATGGATTTCTCCTCAAGCTCGGGAGCGCGGAGTCTATCATCCGCACCCTGCCAATACCGCAGCGCAGCGTATGGTCATGCCCAGGACGGCCCGAGTAAGAGCGTCGTAAGCCTACTTGATTCTAATAGGACGTAAAATCAGCCGAGGCGGATGCGGCTTGCCCGATGTCCGTCGAAATCAATGTAACGGAGAGGAGTGGAAGAATATGTCTGGAATCGAATCGGTTCTCCAGGAAAACCGTGTATTCGCCCCATCGGAGGAGACCGTCAAGCGGGCCACCGTATCCGGCATGGCTGCTTACGAGGCCCTGTGCAAGGAAGCGGACAGGGACTATGCGGGCTTCTGGGCGCGCCTGGCCAAGGAACATGTAGTGTGGAAGCAGCCCTTCACCCAGTCCCTGGATGAGTCCACCGCGCCGTTCTACAAGTGGTTCGCGGACGGCAAGCTGAACGTCTCCTACAACTGCCTGGACAAGAACGTCGAGGCGGGGCTGGGCGACAAGGTCGCCATCATCTTCGAAGCCGACAACGGCAAGGTGACGAAAGTCACCTACAAGGAGCTGCTCGCGCGGACCGCCCAGTTCGCCAACGCGCTCAAGGCGCAGGGCATCAAGAAGGGCGACCGGGTCATCATCTACATGCCGATGTCCGTCGAGGGCGTCATCGCCATGCAGGCCTGCGCCCGCATCGGCGCTACCCACTCGGTGGTGTTCGGCGGCTTCTCGGCCAAGTCGCTGGAAGAGCGCATCCTCGATGCCGGCGCGGTCGCAGTGATCACCTCCGACGAGCAGTGCCGCGGCGGCAAGAACATCCCGTTGAAGCCGGCGGTCGACGAGGGCCTGGCCCTGGCCGCCAACCACAAGGTCAAGTCGGTCATCGTCTTCCAGCGCACCGGCGGTGCCTGCAACATGGTTGCCGGCCGCGATGTCTGGTGGCACGACGCCGTAGCCGGCCAGAGCGACGTCTGCGAGCCGGAGTGGGTTGACGCCGAGCATCCGCTCTTCCTGCTCTACACCTCCGGTTCCACGGGCAAGCCGAAGGGCGTCCAGCACAGCACCGGCGGCTACCTGCTGCACGCCGTGCTGACCATGAAGTGGACCTTCGACATCAAGCCGGACGATGTCTTCTGGTGTACCGCCGACATCGGCTGGGTCACCGGCCACACCTACATCACTTACGGTCCGCTCGCCTGCGGCGCCACCGAGATCGTTTTCGAAGGCGTTCCCACCTATCCCGATGCCGGCCGCTTCTGGAAGACCATCCAGGACCACAAGGTCAGCGTCTTCTATACCGCGCCGACCGCGATCCGTTCGCTGATCAAGGCTTCGGAAGCGAATCCGGCCGCCCATCCGCGCAACTACGACATGAAGTCGCTGCGCATCCTGGGTTCGGTCGGCGAACCGATCAATCCGGAAGCCTGGATGTGGTACTACAACAACATCGGCGGCGGCCGTTGCCCGATCGTCGATACCTTCTGGCAGACCGAGACCGGCGGCCACATGATCACGCCGCTGCCGGGCGTCACGCCGCTGGTGCCGGGTTCCTGCACGCTGCCCTTCCCGGGCATCCAGGCCGCCATCGTCGACGAGACCGGTCATGACGTCGAGTGGGGCAAGGGCGGCTTCCTGGTCGTCAAGAAGCCCTGGCCGGCGATGATCCGCACCATCTGGGGCGATCCGGAGCGCTTCAAGAAGTCCTACTATCCCATCGACTTCGGCGGCAAGCTGTACCTCGCCGGCGACGGCGCGGTGCGCGACGCCAAGACCGGCTACTTCACCATCATGGGCCGTATCGACGACGTGCTGAACGTCTCCGGCCACCGCATGGGCACGATGGAAATCGAGTCCGCGCTGGTGTCCAACCCGATGGTGGCGGAAGCCGCCGTGGTCGGCCGCCCCGACGACCTGACCGGCGAGGCGATCTGCGCCTTCGTGGTGCTCAAGCAGTCGCGGCCGAGCGGCGAGGAAGCCAAGAAGATCGCCAACGACCTGCGCAACTGGGTGGGCAAGGAGATCGGTCCGATCGCCAAACCGAAGGACATCCGCTTCGGCGAGAACCTGCCCAAGACGCGCTCCGGCAAGATCATGCGCCGGCTGCTGCGTTCGCTGGCCAAGGGCGAGGAGATCACGCAGGACGTCTCGACGCTCGAGAACCCGGGCATCCTGGATCAGCTCAAGCACACTTCCTGAGTTTGGACGGGCAACGACGAAAAGGGCGCTTCGGCGCCCTTTTCGTTTGACTGCCGAGCCTCTCGCGGAGTGCAAGCCTCCGACGTTTAAGAACGATTTAATCCGAGGGGGCGATAATTGACTCATTCCGTGATCCTGGATGAGCCCAATGCCCCCTCTAAGTAGCCATTTGCTGAGCATTCTGCTGCTGTTGCTGGCGAGCCCCGTTCATGCCGCGACCGATCTGATTCTCCTCACGCCAGAGCAGGCGAGCCGTGCCGGGGTGGTGACGTCCGCCTTGGGCGACATGAAGGCTGGCGGGGCCATTCGCCTGCCGGCGCAGGTGGTGGTGCCGCCATCGCAGATCGAGGTGATCGCCGCACCGCTTCCGGCCATGGTCGATGCCGTGCGCGCTGCCTACGGCGAGACGGTGAAGAAGGGCCAGATCCTGGCGCGCCTCCAGGGTGCGCAACTGCTTGAACTGCAGCGCGACTTCGCCAATGCCCAGGCGCAGGCTGGTCTTGCCGCCGAAAATCTGCGGCGCGACGAGAGCCTCTACGCCGACGGCATAATTGCCCAAGGACGGCTCTCGGCGACCCGCGCCGCCGAGCGGCAGGCGGCCATGTTGTTGGCCGAGCGGCGCCAGACCTTGCGCCTGGCCGGTATGGCGGAGCCTGGGAAAGGCACGGTCACGTTGTCTGGCCATGCCGAGATCCGCGCACCCTTCGACGGTGTGGTGATCGAGGCCTCCGCCCAGCCGGGCAGCCGCGTCGATGCCATGACGCCGCTGTTCAAACTGGGACGCCTTGCTCCCCTCTGGCTGGAAATTCAGGCGGCGCCGGCGCAGGCAGCCGGCATCGCGCGCGGCGACGCCGTCAGCATTCCCGGCTGTACCCAGGCCGGCCGCGTGATCCTGGTTGCGCCGCATATGCAGACTGCCAGCCAGTCGCAGCTGATTCGAGCTGAATTGCGCAAACCGGACGGTTGCATCCGGCCGTTCCAGTACGTGCAGACCGAAATCGCGTCGGCACGGCAACTGGCCGAGAAGACCTGGCGCGTGCCTTCGTCGGCGCTGGTTCGCCACCAGGGGCTGGTCTGGGTGTTCGTGGAAGCGGCCGGCGGCTTCCGCCCGCTCGCCGTCGCGGTGCTTGACGAGGCGCCGGATGCCGCGCTGGTGGCAGCCGATCTCCCTGTCGAGACCCGGCTGGCCGTGAAGGGTGTCTCGACGCTGAAGGCATCGTGGCTGGGCCTCGGCGGAGGCCAGTGAGATGCTGCAACGACTGGTCGAATTTGCGCTGACTCAGCGTCTGCTGGTTCTGATTGGCACGCTGCTGCTGGTCGGGGCCGGCGTCATGGCTTTCCGCGGCCTGCCGATCGACGCCTTCCCCGACGTTTCCTCGACACAAGTGAAGATCATCGTCAAGGCACCGGGCATGACGCCGGAGGAAGTCGAGGCGCGCGTCGTCACGCCGATCGAGCTTGAAATGCTCGGCATCCCGAAGCAGCGGTCGCTGCGTGCGGTGGCCAAGTATGCGATTGCCGATATCACCCTCGACTTCGAGGATGGCGCCGACATCTACTGGGCGCGGCAGCAAGTGTCCGAGCGTCTGAGTACCGCGATGAGGGATTTTCCAGCCGAGGTATCGGGGGGCTTGGCACCGATCACCACACCGCTTGGCGAGATGCTGATGTTCACCGTCGAGGGCAATCTGTCGCTGGCAGAGAAACGCAGCCTGCTCGACTGGGTGATCCGGCCGCAGCTGCGGACGTTGCCCGGGGTTGCCGACGTCAATTCGCTCGGCGGCCATGTGCGCACCTTCGAGGTGGTGCCAAACCTGCTCGCGCTGAGAGCACGCGGCCTTACTCTCGGCGACCTGCGCCGTGCGCTCGAGGCCAACAACCGCAATGACGGCGCCGGGCGTCTCGCCGAAGGCGAGGAATCCTTGTTGGTGCGGGTCGAGGGCAGCGTCAGGACGCTCGACGACCTTCGTTCCATCCTCGTGCCCGATCCTCATACGACACACCCGCCGCATGTCACCCGCGTTGGTGACGTGGCGACGGTTCGCATCGGCAGCTTGACTCGGTACGGCTTCGTTACCCGCGGAGGCAAGGAGGAAGCTGTGGAGGGCCTGGTGCTCGGTCTGCGCGGTGCCAACGCGCGCACCGTGGTCGAGGGCGTGCGCGCCAAGCTGGCCGAGATTGCGCCGTCATTGCCGCCGGGCGTGACAACGAAGATTTTCTACGACCGAGGCGCGCTGGTGGACCGTGCCATCGGCACCGTTTCGAAGGCGCTGCTGGAGGCGATCGTGCTGGTGGTGGTCCTGCTGCTGGCCTTCCTCGGCAACCTGCGCGCGGCCGTTGCCGTGGCCTGTGTGCTGCCGCTCGCCGCGCTGGTGACGTTCATCCTCATGGGTGCCTTTGGCATGTCGGCCAACCTGATGAGCCTCGGGGGCCTCGCGATCGCCATCGGCATGCTGGTCGATGCCGCGGTGGTGGTGGTCGAGAACGTCGAGAGTCAGCTGGGCGATCCCGCGGGCGCCAAGTTGCCCTTCCTCCACCGCATCTACCGCGCCGTGCGCGAGGTGACGGAGCCGGTGGTGTCGGGCATGGCCATCATCGTCATCGTCTTCCTGCCACTGCTCACCCTGCAGGGGCTGGAGGGCAAGCTGTTCATCCCGGTGGCGCTGACCATCATCTTCGCGCTCTCAGGTTCGCTGCTGCTGTCGCTGACCGTGATCCCGGTGCTGACGTCCTACCTGCTCAAACCCACTTCCGGGCACCATGAGCCGTGGCTGCCGCGGCAGGCGATGCGCCTTTACGAACCACTGCTGGCCTGGAGTCTCGCCAACGCACGCAAGGTGATCATGATGGCGCTGGCGGCGCTCGTCGCCACGGTCGCCGCCTTCTTCCTGCTCGGCAAGACCTTCATGCCGACCATGGACGAGGGTGACATCCTGATGCAGCTGGCGAAGCTGCCGTCGATCGGTCTCGAGCAGAGCGCGCAGACCGACATGGCGGTGCAGAGGGCGCTGCTCACACGCGTGCCGGAGATCACGGACATCGTCGCGCGAACCGGCTCGGACGAACTCGGCCTCGACCCGATGGGCCTCAACGAGACCGACAGCTTCCTCGTGCTGGCACCGCGTAGCGAATGGCGCAATCCCGACAAGGAGTGGCTGACGGACGAAATCCGCAAAGTGATGAGTGAATTCACGGGCATGGATATCGCTTTTACCCAGCCTATCGAGATGCGCGTTTCCGAGATGCTCACGGGAACGCGCGGCGACCTGGCGATCAAGGTCTTCGGCACCGATCTCGCCGAACTCAATGCCTTGGCCGAGAAGATCGCCGCGCTGCTCAAGACCGTGCCCGGCGCGCAGGACGTGCTCACCGTCAAGAACGAGGGCGTGCAATATTTTACGGTGGAGGTCGACCGCCTGATGGCCGGGCGCTTCGGGCTGTCCATTGAGGACATCGCTACAGCGCTGCGGGCGCAGATCGAGGGCCAGTCGCTAGGGCTGGTGCTCGAAGGCGGCCGCCGCACACCACTGGTGATTCGCGGCAGCGACGAAGTACGCATGTCGCCAGCCCTGTTCGCGGGCGTGCATCTGGCGCTGCCGAATGGCGAGAGTGTTCCGCTCGCCGCCCTGGCCAGCCTCAAGCGCCTCGCCGGGCCGGTCAAGGTCGACCACGAGAACGCGGCGCGCCTCGTCGTAATCCAGGCCAACGTCACCGGGCGTGATCTGGTCGGTTTCGTCGAGGAGGCCAAGGCCAAGGTTGCCGCAGAGGTCAAGCTGCCGGCCGGCTATCGTCTCGCGTGGGGCGGCCAGTTCGAGAACCAGCAACGCGCCGCCAAGCGGTTGATGCTGGTGGTGCCTGTCGCGCTGGCCCTGATCTTCCACATCTTGTTCACCACCTTCGGCTCGGTACGGCAGGCGGCGATGGTCTTCGTCAACATTCCGTTTGCCCTGATCGGCGGCGTTTTCTCCCTGTTGATCGCTGGCGAATATCTCTCGGTGCCGGCCTCGGTCGGCTTCATCGCCCTGCTCGGCATCGCGGTGCTGAATGGCCTGGTGTTGATCTCCTACTTCAACCAGTTGCGGGCACAGGGATTGCCACTTGACCGTGTCGTGATCGATGGTTCCAAGCGGCGCCTCCGGCCGGTGCTGATGACGGCCTCAATTGCCGCCTTCGGCCTGGTGCCGCTGCTGTTTGCCAGTGGTCCGGGTTCTGAGATCCAGCGGCCGCTGGCCATCGTTGTCATCGGTGGCCTGATCACCTCGACCCTGCTGACGCTGGTGATGCTGCCCATCCTCTACCGACGCTGGGGAAAAGAGACATGAAGAAACGTCCGGACGCCTGCCTGACGCTGATTTTGCCCAAGGGGCTGGAAGCGCGCCTTCTCGACAAGCT
Organism: Rhodocyclaceae bacterium; assembly: GCA_016880655.1. Classification (GTDB taxonomy): domain Bacteria; phylum Pseudomonadota; class Gammaproteobacteria; order Burkholderiales; family Rhodocyclaceae; genus Fen-999. The sequence goes on along the minus strand of JAEHDA010000302.1, from coordinate 6,231 downwards.
GCTGCAACATCCCGAGTGGGTCGGTCCATTCAACACACATCGCGTCGAGGGCCATGGCAACCCCGAGAGTATCGCCAGCGCGCGCGAGCAGGTGCGCGGCCGTGCCGAGAGAGTGCGCACGGAAATCCTCATGGATGCGAGCCACGTGGCCGATTTGCTACAGGAACTGCGCGCCGAACTGCCCAGCCCTGACGTGGCATGGTGGCTGAGCCCGGTCCTCGACTCGGGGAGCCTGGCATGATCCGTCCTCTCTCCTTCATCCTGCTATGCCCGCTCGCCGCCCTGGCCGCCGATCCACCCGACCTGCCGCCAACGGTCCAGGTAGAACAGGCGTTGCGTTCCCATCCCTTGGTACGCGCCGCCATTGCGGGTGTTCAGGTCGAAGAAGCCAACCGCGACCGCCTCCAGGCAGGGCCCCACGAGTTTACGTTCAGACTCTCCAGTCAGCAGCGGCGCGAGCGTCCCCTTGACCTCAAGTATCGCGAGCACGAAATTGGCCTGGAACGAGCCATCCGCCTGCCGGGCAAAGCGGCCACGGATGCCGCGCTGGGCGCGGCCGGGGTCGAGCAGGCGCAGCTCGCTCTCGGCGACGCCTTGCACGAGAGCGCACGACTGCTGCTCGGGCGCTGGTTCGAGTGGCAGCGCGAAGCGGCGGCAGAACACGAATGGGGGGGGCAGGTCGCGCTCCTACAGCGGCAACATGAGGTCGTCGGCAAGCGCGTCGGCTCGGGTGATGCCGCAAGGTTGGAAGAGCTTCTCTCCGGCGCACAACTGGCGCAGGCACAGGCCCAGCTGGCGCAGGCGCAGAGCCAACGGGAACGCGCGACACTCGAACTCACCCAGAGCTTTCCGGGAATTTCCTTGCCGGTGGCGGTGCCTGTCCAGGAGCCCATGGCCATCGCCGATTCGGCCGAGGCGTGGCGCGAACGCATCCTCGGCCACAACCATGAGCTGGCGCTCTCCCGCGCCATGGTTCGCCGCAGCCGGCTCGAAGCCCGACGATTGGATGCAGATCGGCTGCCCGACCCGACGCTGGGGGTTAAGGTCGCGAGCGAACGCGAGGACCAGGAGCGCGTTGTCGGTCTACAGCTGACCATTCCGCTGCCGGGTGAAGCTCGCGCGTCGGGCGCCCGTGCTGCCGGCGCGCAGGTGGAAGCCGCGGCTGCGCGCGAGGCGCTCGTGCTGGCGCGGGCGGAGGCCGAGGCCCGCCGCACCATCAGCCTGGCGAACAGCGCTCACGTCCAGTGGCAGCGCTTCTCCGATGTAGCGACCCGCATGGAGGGCAATGCTGTCTTGCTCGAGAAGGCCTGGCGCGCGGGTGAAGGCCAGTTCGCCGACCTGCAGCTTGCGCGGCGGCAGGCCATCGAAGCAAGACTTGCTGCCGCGCAGGCACGGCTCGGGGCAAACGAGGCACGCTATCGTTTGCTCCTCGATGCGCACGAGCTATGGGATCTTGATGGTGTCGTCGCCAACGAGGGCAGCAGGGGGCACTGAGTGGGACGTTGATTCCGGACGTGTTCCCATCGGGTCGAAAGTCAGCCGTGGTGGTACGCCGCCAGTTCCTCAGGCGTATTGATGTTGGCAAAGGCGGCAGCGTCCGGGAAATCGACGACCGCCAGCGGCACCTGTCCGCACCAGGCCTGGAGGCCGCGACCGCCGCGCGAAAGGAATGCTTCGATGGAGTCCTGGGCTTCGCGGCGCACGAGCGCGAAGGTCGGTTGCAGACCATCGACGGTGCGCGGCACCGCCACGATGGCGTTGCCCAGTCCGGCACGCAGACGGGATACGAGATCGGCGGGCAGGAACGGCGAGTCGCAGGCGGCCGTGACGAGCAATGGCGTGGTGCAGACGGCAAGTCCCGCATGAATTCCGGCGAGCGGACCGGCAAAGCCTTCGATGCGATCAGCCACCACCGGGTAGCCGAATGCGGCATAGGTCTCCGCGTTGCGATTGGCATTGATCAGCAGCGCATCCACTTGCGGCGCCAGTCGTTCTATCACATGCGCGACGAGCGGCCGGCCGTCGAGCATCCGGAGGCCCTTGTCGCTGCCGCCCATGCGGCGGCCGAGGCCGCCGGCGAGAATCAACCCCGTGATCTGTGGCGACGTTCGAGCAGGCATGACGGGATTCTCGCCGTACCGGGGTGGCGCTGTCCAGTGCCGTCCCGATGATGCGTTCGGCGTAGAATCGATTGCCATGAACCGCTCCCGCCTTGCTGCCCAGCGTCTGGTGGCCCTGTTCCTGCTCGGCTGCCTGCTGTTCAATTTCCCGTTGCTGGCGCTGTTCAATCGCGGCGGCGAAGTGTTCGGGATTCCGCTGCTCTACGCCTACATCTTCGGCGTCTGGCTGGCGCTGATTGCCTTGATGGCCTTCGCTGCCGAGCGCGAGCAGTCGTAATGCTCCAGGGCTGGGTCGTCGTTCTCGCCTCGTTCGCCTATCTGGGCGTGCTGTTCGCGATTGCCTACCAGGCGGATCGACGTGCCGACGCCGGCCGCTCGGTAATCGCCAATCCCCTGGTCTACGCGCTGTCGCTGGCCGTCTATTGCACCACCTGGACGTTCTACGGCAGCGTCGGCCGCGCGGCCGCCACGGGGATCGGCTTCCTGCCCATCTATCTCGGCCCGACGCTGACGCTCGCCCTCGGCTGGTTCGTCATGGCGAAGATGGTGCGTGTCGCCAAGCTCAACCGCATCACCTCGATTGCCGACTTCGTGGCCTCGCGCTATGGCAAAAGCCAGTTGCTCGGCGGCCTGGTGACGGTCATCGCGGTGGTCGGGATCATTCCCTACATCGCCCTGCAACTGAAGGCCGTTTCCAGCAGCTTCACCATCCTGCTCAGCTATCCGGAAATCGTCATGCCCGCCAAGGCCGGCACGGCGCCGCTGCTGAACGACAGCGCCTTCTACGTCGCGATCGTCATGGCCATATTCACCATCCTGTTCGGTACCCGCCACCTCGATGCCACGGAGCGCCACGAGGGCATGGTTGCGGCGATCGCCTTCGAGTCGGTGGTCAAGCTGGTCGCGTTCTTCGCGGTCGGACTGTTCGTCACCTACGGCATTTACGACGGCTTCGGCGACGTCTTCGATCGCGCCCAGGAATCGGCGCGCCTGTCGGCATTGATGACCACGGCGGACACCGCAAGCAGCTACGGCAGTTGGGCCGGGCTCACGTTTCTGTCGATGCTGTCGGTATTGTTGCTGCCGCGGCAGTTCCAGATTGCCGTGGTCGAGAACGTCAATCCGGACCACATCCGTCGCGCTGTCTGGGTATTTCCGCTCTACCTGTTCCTCATCAACATCTTCGTGCTGCCCATCGCCATCGGCGGTCTGCTCCAGTTTCCCACGGGCGTGGATGCCGACACCTTCGTCCTGACACTGCCCATGGCCCACCAGCAGCAGGCGATCGCCCTGCTGGTATTCATCGGCGGTCTGTCGGCGGCGACCGGGATGGTCATCGTCGAGACCATCGCGCTGTCGACCATGGTCTGCAACGACCTGGTCATGCCGGTGCTGCTGAGGATGCGCAGCCTGCGCCTGCATGAGCGCCAGGACCTCTCGGGACTGCTGCTGGAGATTCGCCGCTGGGCCATCGGGCTCATCCTGATGCTCGGCTACATCTATTTCCGGTCGGCGGGCGAGGCCTATGCGCTGGTCAGCATCGGCCTGATCTCGTTCGCCGCCGTCGCCCAGTTTGCCCCCGCGGTGATCGGCGGCCTGTACTGGAAGGGCGGCACTCGCGAAGGGGCGCTGGCCGGGCTGATCGCCGGATTCCTGGTCTGGGCGTACACCCTGCTGCTGCCGTCCTTCGCCAAGTCGGGCTGGCTGCCGGCCGAATACATGGCCCATGGCCTGTTCGGCATCGAGCTGTTGCGTCCGCAGCGGCTGTTCGGCCTGACCGGCCTCGACGAAATCAGCCACTGCCTGTTCTGGAGCCTGTTCGCCAACATCGGCGCCTACCTCGGCGTGTCGCTGCTGCGGGCGCCCAATGCCCGCGAGGTTCGCCAGGCGACGCTGTTCGTGGATGCCGAGGAGCGGGGCCGCGTGGCCGGCTGGCGCGGCGGCGCGCCGGTTGCCGACCTGTTGCCGCTGGCGGGGCGCTTCCTCGGTCCCGAGCGTGCCCGCGACGCGTTCGAGCGCCATGCCCGCAGCCGGGGCCTTGCGGTCGTCGAGGATCTGCCCGCCGACGCCCGCCTGGTGCAGTTTGCCGAAAGCCTGCTAGCCGGGGCCATCGGTTCCGCCTCGGCGCGGGTGATGGTGGCCTCGGTGGTCCAGGAGGAGCCGCTCGGCATCGACGAGGTGATGAACATCCTCGACGAGGCGTCGCAGGTTCGCGCCTACAGCCACGAACTCGAAGAGAAGTCGCGCGAGCTGGAACGGGCGACGGCCGAACTGCGCGAGGCCAATGAGCGGCTGCGGGAACTCGACCGACTGAAGGACGACTTCATGTCCACCGTCAGCCACGAATTGCGCACCCCGCTGACCTCGATTCGCGCCTTCTCGGAAATGCTCTTCGACGATCCCGAAATCGAGATCGAGGAGCGCAAGCGCTTCCTGGGCATCATCGTCGGCGAGACCGGGCGCCTGACGCGCCTCATCAACCAGATCCTGGATCTCGCCAAGCTGGAATCCGGACGTGCCGAATGGTCGACCGTCGCAGTCGACCTTGCCGTGGTCGTGCGCGAGTCGGCCGAGTCGATGGGACAGGTCTATCGCGACAAGGGCGTTGCGCTGACATTCGATCTGCCTGCGGCGGAGACGGTTGTGCTCGGCGATCGCGACCGCCTGACGCAGGTTCTGATCAACCTGCTCTCGAACGCCCAGAAGTTCGTTGCCGCAGGTACCGGCCAGGTACGGGTCGCGGTGCGGCGTGCGGGCGACGTGATCCGGGTCGAGGTCGCCGACAACGGTCCGGGCGTGCCGCCCGAGGAGCGGGAGACCATCTTCGAGAAGTTCCGCCAGGGCGGCAGCGTCCTCACCGACAAGCCGCACGGCACGGGGCTCGGCTTGCCGATCAGCAGGCAGATCATCGAGTATTTCGGCGGCAGCCTGTGGGTCGAAAGCGACCCGGGCGGCGGTGCGACGTTCATTTTCACGCTGCCGGTCTTTGGCGGCGACGACCGATAGCCATAGAATGTAAAAAATTGAGGAGACAACATAATGGCCAAGAAAATACTCATCGTCGACGATGAGCCGAACATCGTGATGTCGCTCGAATTCCTGATGAAGAAGGCGGGATTCGAGGTCGCAGTGGCGGTGGATGGCGAGGAAGCGCTCGCCCAGGTGGGGCGCGTGAATCCCGACCTGGTGCTGCTCGACGTGATGATGCCGAAGAAGTCCGGTTACGAGGTGTGCGAGGCCCTGCGCGCCGATCCGGCCCGGGCCGGCATGAAGATCGTCATGCTAACCGCGAAGGGACGCGAGACCGAGGTGGCGAAGGGCATGGCGCTGGGCGCCGATGCCTACGTGACCAAGCCGTTCTCGACCAAGGATCTGGTCACCCAGGTCACCGAACTGCTGGGCGCCTGATGAACGCCCGGATTCGTTTCGGTCTGGCCCTGACCACGCTCGGCCTGTTGATGACCGGGCCATTCGTCCTGACCGGGGTGCTGTTGTTCGCCGATGCTCAGGAGGCGGAGCGCCAGGCCCTGCTCGATGTGCTGGCGCCGCGGTTGCCGCTCGGCGCGCTGATGACGACCTTTGGTTTCATCATCGGCATCGTCGTCCTGCGCACGCTGTTCCGGCAGTACGTCCATGGCCTGCTCAACATGTCCGAGAAGCTGCGGCTGATGCTGTCGGCCAACCGCCACTACCGCGTCGACGCCGATGGCCCCCCGGAAGTGCAGGCGCTGGCGCAGGCCGCCAACGATCTCGCCCAGCAGCGCGACGAGTTGCTGACCGATGTGGAAGCGCAGATCGCCGTGGCCAAGCAGTCCGTGGAAGAGGAGAAGAACCGGCTGGCCGCGCTGATGTCGGAACTCGCGCTGGGCGTGGTGGTGTGCAACCTCGACGGCCGCATCCTCCTCTACAACAACCGGGCCCGGCTGCAATTCAAGGTGCTGGCCCAGGGACCGACCTCGGTGGCGGGCGGCGCGCTGATCGGACTGGGGCGCTCCATCTTCGCGATCCTGGAGCGCGGCCAGATCACCCACGCCCTGGAGAACATCCAGCAGCGTCTGCGCAAGGGCAGCTCCGAGCCCGTGGCCAACTTCATCACCTCGACCCGCAGCGG
>JAEHDA010000301.1 GCA_016880655.1 Rhodocyclaceae bacterium | reverse complement strand
GATCCGGATCGCGGCATCAATGCCTTCGCGTTGGCGCCGCGACTGCTCGTCAATCTCGCCGATCTGCCTGCAACGCAATTGATCCAGCCGGGCAGCCGCGTGAGCTGGCGCCTGCACGTTGCCGGCGAGACCGCCGCCATCGACGCCTTCCGACGCTGGGCCGAACCACGGCTGGACAGGGGCGAGCGGCTGGAAAGCCTGGACAATGCGCGCCCGGAAGTGCGGAATCTGATCGAGCGCGGCGGGCGCTTCATGCGTCTGGCGGCGCTGCTGACGGTGGTGCTTGCCGCCGTTGCGGTGGGCCTGGCGACGGACCGCTATCTGCGCCGGCATCTCGATGGTTGCGCGGTGATGCGCTGCCTCGGCGCCTCGGCGAACCGGATTCTCGCCATCCATGGCGGCGAGTTCGCGCTGTTCGGGTTGCTGGCGACGCTGCTCGGCTGCCTGCTCGGCTATGCCGCGCAAGTCGCCCTGCAGGCGGCGCTGGCCGGCTTCCTGAGTGCCGATCTGCCACTGGCGTCGTGGCGCCCCTGGGCGCACGGATTGACCGTCGGGCTGACCTTGATGGCCGGCTTCGTCCTGCCGCCGCTGCTGCGGCTGCGCCGGGTGCCGACGGTCCGTGTGCTGCGCCGCGAGTGGGACGCCACCGAACCCGGGCTGCTTGCCGCTTACGGATTCGGCGCCGTACTGCTTGCGCTGCTGATGGTCTGGGTCGCTGGTGAAGTCAAGCTGGGCGCGATCGTCATTGGCGGGTTCGTGCTGGCGGTCGCGCTCTACGGCGGCGTTGCCCGGGTCTTGCTCCTGCTCGGACGGCGGAGTCGAGGTGCGGCTTTCGATCCCTGGCGGCTAGGGCTGGCCAACCTGCGTCGCCGCTGGCGCGGCACCATCGTCCAGGCGGTGGCGCTCGGCCTGGGCATGACGACCCTGCTGCTGCTCACCATCGCCCGCGACGATTTGCTGGCGACCTGGCAGAGCCGAATTCCGGCCGATGCGCCGAACCGCTTCGTCATCAACCTGCAAACCGACCAGCGCGAGGCGTTCGCGACGTTCTTCGCCGAACGGGATTTGCCGGCCCCAGTCACCGAACCGATGGTGCGGGGACGCCTGACGGCGGTCAATAGTCAGCCGCGGCGACACGCCGACTATGCCGACGAGCGGGCGCAGCGTTTGGTGGAACGCGAGTTCAACCTGTCCTGGAAGAGCGAATTGCCGCCGGGCAACACGGTGGCGGCAGGCCAGTGGCATGGCAGCGACCGTCAACCGCAGTTCTCGGTCGAGCAAGGATTGGCGGAAACCCTGCAACTGAAGCTGGGCGACGAACTGACCTACGAAGTAGCCGGCGTGTCGCTGTCCGCACGCATTACCTCTTTGCGCAAGCTCGACTGGGATTCGATGCGCGTCAATTTCTTCGTCGTGGCGCCGCCGGGCCTGCTGGAGAAATTTCCCGTGAGCTACATCACCAGCTTCCATCTGCCGGCCAGCAGGCCGGCGCTGACCGGCGAACTGGTGCGCGCGTTTCCGAACATCACCGTCATCGACGTCGCCGCCGTGGTCCGACAGTTGCAGGACAGCCTCGCGCAGGTGGCACGTGCCGTCCAGGCGCTGTTCAGCCTGGCGCTGGTGGCCGGCCTGATGGTGCTCTACGCGGCCTTGCAGGCGACCGCCGACGAGCGCCGCCGCGAGCTGGCGGTGATGCGCGCGCTCGGCGCGCGACAGCGGCAGTTGCGCCTGGTGCTGATGGCCGAGTTTGCCGCTCTGGGTGCGACTGCGGGTTTGCTGGCCGGTTTGGGTGCCGCCGGCATCGGCTGGGCACTGGCGAAGTTTGCCTTCCAGCTCGCTTATGTTCCCAGCCTGTGGCTGCCGCTGACCGGCCTGGCGGCGGGAGCGGCTGGCGTTGTCGCGGCGGGACTCTGGGCGACGCGCGACGCAGTCAGGAAGCCCGTGACCGCGCAGCTCCTGGCGGCCTAGCCGCCTATATAGGACATCTCGATCTTCTGCGCCGCCGGCGCGCCGGCGGCGCGCAGTTCCGAGTAACGGTCGTCGCGTGCCTGCCAGATGCGGGCGATGGCATCGGCGATCTGTTCGTCGCCGGCGCCGCCGCGCAGCAGGCTGCGCAGATCATGGCCGGAGGTGGCGAACAGGCAGGTGTAGAGCTTGCCGTCCGTTGACAGGCGGATGCGGGTGCAGCCGGAGCAGAACGCCTGCGTGACCGAGGCGATCACGCCGATTTCGCCACCGCCGTCGCGGTAGCGCCACCGCTCGGCCACTTCGCCCTCGTAGTTGGGATCGACGGCTTCCAGGGGAAACTCTGCGTCGATGCGGCGGACGACTTCGCCGGCCGGCACGACTTCCTTTACCTGCCAGGCGTTGGCGTTGCCGGCATCCATGTACTCGATGAAGCGCAGGATGTGGCCGCTGCCGCGGAAATGCCGCGTCATCGGCAGAATCTCATTGTCGTTGGTGCCGCGCTTGACCACCATGTTGACCTTGACCGGCGCGAGGCCGCAGGCCGCCGCGGCCTCGATGCCGGCCAGTACCCTGGCGACCGGATAGTCGGCATCGTTCATGCGCTTGAAGACGTCGTCGTCCAGCGCGTCGAGGCTGACCGTGACCCGGTGCAGGCCGGCATCGCGCAGGCTGCTGGCGCGTGCGGCAAGCAGGGAGCCGTTGGTGGTCAGCGTCAACTCCAGGCCGGGAATCGTCGCCAACTGTTCGATCAGCCGTTCGACGTCCTTGCGCAACAGCGGCTCGCCGCCCGTGAGGCGCACCTTGCAGACGCCTTGGGCGGCAAACAACCGGGCCAGGCGAACGATTTCCTCATAAGTCAGCAATTCCTCGCGCGGCAGGAACGGGTAATCGCGGCCGAACACCGTCTTCGGCATGCAGTAGACGCAGCGAAAGTTGCATCGGTCGGTAATGGAAATGCGCAGGTCGTGCATCGGCCGGTTGCGACGATCGCGCGGTGCGGCAGGCGGGGGCGAGCGCATGTTCATTTGCGGCGGCGTTCGGTTGATCAATGATTGAATCTTACTACGTCACCATCGGTAGTTAAGTGGGTGCGGCCCTATCGGCCTGGCAGCCGAAAAGGTCAAAAAGTGTGTCGAACCTCACTTGGCGCTCGCAGGAGGTGCAAAATCGTACCTATTCACATTGACTATCCCGACTATGCAAATGTCTGGCCAAATGCCCCGCCTGCTAATTATCGACGATCAGCCCGAATCCGTTGCGCTCCTGATTGCCTATCTCGCCGACAAGGCGGTGGAAATACTCGTCGCGCTGGATGGTGCCGACGGTCTTGCCAAGGCCATTGCCGGTCGCCCCGACCTGATTCTGCTCGACGTGCTCATGCCGGGTACGAGCGGCATCGAGGTGTGCCGGATGCTGAAGGACGACGCGCGAACGGCCGGCATTCCGGTGATCTTTCTGTCCGCGAGCAACGCGATCGAGGACAAGCTCAAGGGCTTTTCGCTCGGGGCGGTCGATTACATCACCAAGCCGTTCTCCGAAGATGAGGCGGTCGCCCGCGTCTTTCTGCACCTCAATTCCAAGCAGCGGATCGACCGGCTCGAAACCATGGTGGCGCAATCCGCCCTGGAACGGGTGGGCGACCAGGCCTTCCCGGAAGACATGCTGTTCTCCCAGGCGCTGGCCGCGCTCGACAAGCGCCTGGCTGCGCCGCCGGGTCTGGTCGAACTGGCCCGCGAACTGGGGACCAACGAACGCAAGCTCACCGAGATATTCCGCCAGCGGGTGGGCATGACCGTGTTCGACTACTTTTCCGAGATGCGCCTCGAAACCGCCCGCCATCTCCTGGAAGGCAGCGGCATGCGGGTGCAGGCGATCGCCGGGCATGTCGGCTATCGCAATGCCGGGGACTTCACGCGCGCCTACCGCCGCCGATATGGGCTCAGCCCGCGGGAATACCGCCAGGTGCGTCGGGGTGAGGCAGGGGCGGCAGATTGAGGTTTGCCTGGCGCGATCGTCGTGCCGGGTTGGCGCTGGTTGTTCTTGCCTGGTTGGTGGCTACGGCCGCGTCGGCCCAGTCGCTCGAATTGTCCGATGCGCCACGACAAGTCCTCGCGGGCCATCTTGCCGTCCTCGGCGATTCCACCGGGAACTTCGATGTCGCGGCGGTTCGGCGGGAAGACGATGCGGGCCGTTTCCGGTCGATTCCGGGCGGTGGTTTCAGTCTTGGTTTTCCCGAGGGCGCCGTCTGGATACGCCTGTCGGTAAGCAACCCGACGGCGGTGGCTCAGGAGCGTTGGCTGGTGCTTGATAACGCGCTGCTGGCATCCGTGGAGCTGCATTGGCAGGATGGCAGCGGTGCGGCGACACGCATGGTCAGCGGTGCGACCATTCCGGTTGAACGACGACCCTTGGCGAGCGGACAACTCCTGTTTCCGCTGGCCCTTGGCGCCGGGCAGGCGGCGACTGTGTATTTGCGCGTCAGCGGGCCGATGGCGGCAGCGAGCACCATGACCATTTGGCAACCGGTCGCGTATGCGGAAGCCGAGTGGCGACTCATGGCATTCAAGGTGCTGGTGGTCGTCGGCGCCGTAATGGTCGTCGTCCTGGTCAGCCTGTTCTTCTGGCAGCACAACAAGCGCCTGGCTTTTCTTTCGGTCGGCATCGCGGAAGTATTGTTCGGCGCGGCGACATTCATGGTCGATGGCATCGCCGCGGGCTGGCTACCGGCCAGCGAGCAGTTCTGGCAGGGACGAGTCACGGGGATGCTTGTCCTGCTGGGCCTGTTCTTCCACGTGGTCTTTGCCCGTGCATTCCTTGATTTGCCAAGAACGGCTCCGGCGCTGTCCCGCGGGATGAGCACGCTCGCCGGGTTGTCGCTGGTGGCGGCGGTGGCGCAAGGCTTCACTACCGAAATGAAGCTGCTGACCTTCCAGATTGCGCTGGCGATCACGGCCGTCGGGAGTGTCATGGTCGCGCTCGCAGCCTGGCGAGGAGTCAGGATTGCGAGGCTGTTTGTGCTGACATGGCTGGCGCGGCTTGGCGTGTTCCTGCTGCTGATGGCCGGTGCGCTTGCCAAGATACCGACCGCAGTTCATGCCAGCATCTTGCCGTTGCCAAGCTTCTTGATTGCCAGCCTGGTACTGGCCTACGCAATGTATCGCGAGGCCCGGCTGGCCAGTCTGGCTACGGAGCGCACCCATCGGCATCTGCTCGACCTGCGCCGCACAGAGCAGGAGCGGTTGACCATGGCAGTCGAGTCGCGTACCCGGGAACTGCGCGAGGCCAAGGCCCAGGCCGAGGAGGCGGGCAAGGCGCGACTGGCTTTTCTTTCCACGGTAAGCCATGAGCTGCGGACACCGTTGCATACCATCCTGGGGTATGCGCAGCTGCTGCGGAGGCGGAATGGCCGGCGCGAGGCCGACGCGAAACTGGCGACCATCGAAAGCAGCGGCCTGCAACTGCTGCGCCTGATCGACGAAATTCTCGAGTTCATTCGCGGCGATAGCCAGTCGGTGGCCTTGAAGTCGGGCACCGTAGCGCTTGCCGAGCTGGCCCGGCAAGCGGATGACACCGGGCAGGTGCTGGCGCTTGCCCGACATAATCGTTTCAGCGTCGAATTGCTCGGGGACTTGCCGGCGACGGTGGAGGTTGACGAGCGACGCCTGCTGCAAGTGCTGGACAACCTGATCAGCAACAGTTGCAAGTACACCTCGAGCGGATGCATAACGATGCGCATCGAACCCGAGAAAGCGGCAAGTGGCGAGGCTCCGCTGGCTGGAATCCATAGACTGCGATTCACGGTCGAGGATACCGGGGTCGGCATTCCAGCCGACCAGAGGGCGCGACTTTTCGAACCTTTCAGCCGGCTGGCTGGCCGCGAATATCAGCCTGGCATCGGCCTGGGCCTGGCGATTGCCAGGCAAATCGTTCGGGCCATGGGCGGCGATATCGGCGTCGATAGCGAGCCCGGTCGAGGCAGCCGCTTCTTCTTCACTCTGACCTTGCCGACAGGGGCGAGCGAAGTGGTCGATCGGGTGGCGGTGTTGCCGCAGATACTGGGCCATCTCGGACGGCGGCGGACGCTGCTGGTGGCCGATGATATTGCCGAGAATCGCCAGTTCCTTCACGACTTGTGCAGCGATTGGGGCTTTCGGGTGCTCACGGCAGGAGACGGCGCCGAAGCGCTGGCAATATGCCGCAGTGCCGATGTCGTGCCCGACTGCGTGCTCATCGACCAGTTCATGCCCGGCATGGACGGCTGGGCATTCCTGACAGAATTTCGCACCATGCTAGATCGGTCGTCCCCGCCGGTAATCCTGGTTTCGGCCGCCGGACCGCAGCGTCCGGCCGGGTTGCCCGCCGAATTTGATTTCGATGGCGTGCTACTGAAGCCGATCCGGCAGCACGAGCTGGCCGACTCGCTCCAGCGCCTGCTCGAACTCGAGTGGATATTCGGCCAGACGAATGATGTTGGCCGGCGTGCTGGCCAGGCCGCCCGGATGCCACCCGCCAGCGAATTGGCCGTTCTGCGGGAGATGCTCTCGCTGGGCCGCGTCGTGGCGATCCAGCGTCGGGCCGAGCAATTGGCGGCGGAGCAGCCCGATCTGGCCGATTTTGCGTTCAAGGCGGCAATGCTGGCAGAGGCGGTCGATCTGGCCGGATTGGAGCACCTGCTGCAACGTGCCGAGTCAGGTATTGCCGGATACATTCACCAGGCGCCATCCGCGACCTGAGGATTTCAACCGAAACTAGAGGGGGATTTAGCCCCATTCTTCTGGTTAGTCCCCGCCGGCCTCGGGCGCAGGATAGCTCCGAGTTCGTTCAGGAGGTACCCGTGATCATCCAGTCCGTCGAATTGGTCGCCCTGCCGAATGCGCCGGCGTACCAGAGCAAAATCTACCGAGCCCATTTGGATTCCGGGGAGGACATTGACCTGTTCCAGCAGCACTGGGACGTACCGCTGCCGCCCGAGTCGCTGGTTGGTCTGACGCCAGAGGAGGCGCGCAGGAAGAGAACCGAGAAGATGCTGGCGGTGGCCGAAGGCCACCACTGACCGACGGTCGCTTCGTCTACTGCTGCTGCGGCTTGTTCGGATTATTGCCGGGACGCGGCCGGCGCTTGCCGCCGCCGCTCTTGGGAGGATGCTTCTTCGGCTGGAACTGGCGGCCGCCGCCGCCCCCACCGCCTCCGCCGACGGGCTTGTCGGAAGAGCCGGCCGGATGTCCAGGGCTGACCCGATTGCCGGGTGCCAGCTGGATTTCCAGTTCGTTGATTTCATCCCATTGGGCATCCGTGCGGTCGCGCTCGGGAACGGACAGCAACTCGCGCAGCCGACGGCGCGGATCAAAGCTTGGTTGCGCCTGCTGCGGTGCAGGTGCGGCTGGCTGGGTTTCGGCCACTGCGGGCTCGGGATTCTCGGGCGTTTCGGGTTCCGTACTCATGGGACGATTATAACCGCAGCCGCGCTTCTCAGGCAGTTGCGCGCGCTTCCAGCGTCTCCCAGCGCTCCAGCAGCGCAATCAGCTCGTTTTCGATTTCGCCCAGGCGGGCGGCGATTTGTGCCGCTGTCGCGGGTTGCCGGAGATGGAGTTCGGGGTCGCCGAGCTGGCCGGTGAGGAGGTTCTGTTCCGCTTCAAGCGTCGCGATGCGTTCCGGCAGGGCTTCGAGTTCCCGCTGTTCCTTCCAGGTACGCTTGGTGCCTGCTGATTTCGGCGGCACTTTGGCTTCCGTGTTCCGGACGGTGGCCGCTTTTTCCGCCACGGCCGCTTCCCGCCGGCAACGCAGCCAGTCCTCATAGCCTCCGGCATATTCCCTCCAGCGCCCGTCACCCTCCGCGGCGATTGTCTGCGTCACCACGTTGTCGAGAAAGGTCCGGTCGTGGCTGACCAGGAAAATGGTGCCGGGATACCCTTGCAGGAGATCCTCCAGCAGTTCCAGCGTTTCGATGTCGAGGTCGTTGGTCGGTTCGTCGAGCACCAGCACGTTGGCGGGGCGTGCGAACAGGCGCGCCAGCAGCAGGCGATTGCGCTCGCCACCCGACAGCGACTTGACCGGCGAGCGGGCGCGCGCCGGGGCGAACAGGAAATCGCCCAGATAGCCGATCACGTGCTTCTTCTCGCCGTTGATCTCGACATGGTCGGAGCCGGGCGAAATGACGTCGGTCAAGGTCGCCTCGGGGTCGAGGGCAGCGCGAAACTGGTCGAAGTAGGCGACCTGCAACCTCGTACCCAGGCGCACCGTTCCTGAATCCGGGGCCAGTTCACCGAGGATCAGCCGCAGCAACGTCGTCTTGCCGGCTCCGTTTGGGCCAATCAGGCCGATGCGATCGCCGCGCAGGATGCGCGCCGAGAAATCGCTTACCACCCTGCGATCCCCGAATGCCTTGTTGACGTTGGTCAGCTCGGCCACGAGCTGGCCGCTTCTCTCGCCGGCATCGAGCGCCAGCCGGGCATCGCCCAGCCGTTCGCGTCGGGCGACACGTTCGCGGCGCAAGGCTTCCAGTCGCAGCACGCGGCCCTCGTTGCGGGTGCGCCTGGCTTCCACTCCCTTGCGGATCCAGACTTCTTCCTGGGCGAGAAACTTGTCGAAGCGGGCATTCTGGAGCGCTTCATCCTTGAGCATCTCGACCTTGCGCTTCTGATATTCGGCGAAGGACCCGGGGAAGCTGCTCAATAGTCCGCGATCGAGTTCGACAATGCGCGTCGCCAGGCGATCGAGGAAGCGTCGGTCATGGGTGACGAACAGCAGCGACATGCCGCTGCCGGCCAGCAGTTCTTCCAGCCATTCGATGGCCGCGAGGTCGAGGTGGTTGGTGGGTTCGTCGAGCAGCAATACCTGCGGTTCGCTGGCTAGCGCCCGGGCGAGCGCGAGGCGTTTCTTCTGCCCGCCCGACAGCGTGCCGACTCGCGCGTCCGCGGGGAGTCCGACCCGCTCGATGGCGCGCTCCGCCTGCGAAGCGGCCGACCAGGCGCCCAATGCCTCGAGGTCGTGCTGTAGCCGATTCAGCTGCTCCAGCAAAGCGTCGTGGTCGGCTCCCGGCTCGGCCAGGCGATGGGAGACTTCGTGCCATTCGGCGAGCAGGCGGGTCGCGCTGCCCATGCCGGCGACGACCGCTTCGAACACGTTCTGGTCGCCGTTCAGCTCTGGCTCCTGCGGCACGTAGGCGAGTCGCAAGCCGGGCTGGTGCCAGACGATGCCATCGTCGAGATGGCCGGTGCCGGCCAAAGCCGCCAGCAGGGACGATTTGCCGCTGCCGTTGCGGCCGATCAACGCGACGCGTTCGCCTGCATCGAGCTGGAAGTCGGTATGGTCGAGCAGCGGCACGTGGCCGAAGGCGAGGCAGGCTTGGGAAAGTGAGATCAGCGGCATGGGCGGAAGGTAGGCAGCGAGGGCATTGTATGGGCGGACGCGGAATTGTCGATGCTTCCGCGGACTTCGCCCAACTTTGCTAGGATGAAAACATCCATCCTTGGTAATCGATCATGAGCAACAAACACGCGAACCTGCTGCGCAGCATCTTCCACGATCCGGTCAGCGCCAACATCCACTGGCGGGAGATCGAGTCCCTGCTCAATCATCTCGGCGCAACCGTCGATGCCGCGCATGGCGCGCGCTTCCACGTCAAACTGAATCGCGCCGAGATTTACCTGCACCATCCCCATCACAGCAATGTGTGCGACCGGAGCCTGATCAAGCAGTTGCGTGAGTTCCTGGCGCATGCGGGGGTCAGCGTCTCGGCCTACGAGGCGTCCGACCGCGGCTGACTTTTTCAGCCACCGCCCCAGAACAGGCGCACGGCGCGGTTGAAACTCCACACCGCCGGAATTTCGATGATGTCGTATTCGGCCGCCAGTTCGCGCGGGAAACGGTTGTACGGCGCCAGCATCATGATCACCTGACGAATTGCCGCGTCGATCTCGGGAACACCGCTGGAGCGCTCGAAGGTGATGCGATCCACCTGCCCGTCAGGGCGCAGCGCCACCGTCACCCAGGGGTTCTGATAGGGCCCGCTCTTGGCCTTTTCAAGCACATCGAACGGCGCCCGCTTATTGACGTTGCGTCGCCATACTTCCGCGAAGATCAGCAGTTGATCGTCCTGGTCGGCGCGGCCGATCAGGGTCTTGCGGCGAGCGCTGTTCGACTGGCTGGGGGGGAGAGGAATGCTTGCCTGCTTCGGTTCCCTTGCTTGCTCCGCCCGCTGCTTTTCCAGCGCAGCGGCCTGTTGCCGGGCACGTTCGTCAGCGGCGCGCTGGGCTTCCGCGGCAGCTGCGCTTCGGACCGCTTCGCCCTCGGCGGCCTGCCGGCGCTCCTCGGCTTCACGAGCCTGGCGAAGGGCGTCCTCCTGGCGAGCAGCCTCCTCGGCGACGCGGCGGGCTTCGGCCGCGGCGGCGCTTCGCGCCGCGGCCGCCTCGGCGGCCAACCGACGTTCCTCGGCCTCCTGCGCAAGCCGGCGCTCTTCGGCCACGGCGGCCAAACGACGTTCCCCGGCCTTCTGCGCAAGCCGGCGTTGTTCCTCGGCTTCGCTGGCCTGGCGGATCGCCTCCTGGCGTTGTGCTTCCTTGCGCAGTGCCTCCAGCCGGGCTTGTTCATCGGCAATGCGGCGGGCTTCGGCTTCCGCCGCGGCGCGTTGGCGTGCTTCGGCAACGGCAGTCAGGCGACGTTCTTCCGCCGCCTGCGCGAGTCGGCGCTCCTCGGCCTCGCGGGCGTGTCGTACCGCTTCCTGGCGCTGTGCTTCCTTTAACAGACCTTCTTGTCTGGCCTGCTCGTCCGCGACGCGCCGGGCTTCGGCTTCCGCTGCGGTGCGTTTGCGCGCTTCGGCCTCGACGGCCAGCCGGCGTTGCTCCGCGGCTTCGTGGGCAACCCGCCGTTCTTCCGCGTCACGGGCATGTTGTTGCAGTGCCTCCTGGCGAATCGCTTCCTGTCTGGCGGCCTCCTGCCGGGCCGCTTCGCGACGCACGAATTCCTGGCGCTCGGCATCCCGGCGCAATATTTCCTGGCGCACTGCTTCGTCGGCGATACGGCGTGCCTCCACTTCCGCAGCCAGTCTCTGGGATTCCGCAGCCAGTCTCTGGGTTTCCGCAACGGCGCGCTTTTCGGCCTCCGCTTCGGCCACCTCTCTGGCGAGCTTGCGTTCCGTGGCTTCGCGCGCCAGGCGTTCGGTTTCCTGGCGCTGCAACTCCTTGGCCGCCTCGGCAGCGGCGAGTTCGGCGGCGCGCTGTTTCGCCTGCTCGCGTTCCTTGGTGAGATCCTGCTGGCGGCGCTCTTCCTCCTGTGCGGCCTTCCTTGCTTCGGCAGCCTCGTCGACCTTCTTCTCGACCGGTGGTTCCGGTTTGGGCGGCTCCAGTACCGCGACCTGGGGCGCGGGTGGCACCGCCGCCGTAATGGCGGGCGGAGCGGTAGCCACCACGGGCGCTGGCGTGGGGACAGGTGGGGCAATTTCCGGCGCGACGGGCGTCGGGGGCTTGGGCTTCTTCTGGCGCTCGGCGCGGACACGGCGTTCCGCCTGGGGCGCCGCCTTCTCCTCGGTCTTCTTCGCGGCCTCGGGCGTCGGGGCGGGCGCCAGGACGACGTCGATCGTCGGTGCCCGGCGCATCTCCCAAGGTAGTTCCAGACCAGGCATGCCGAAGCCGGGCGCATCGAACTGGAGCGCGAGCAGCACGACGTGAACAGCCAGCGACGCAACCAATGAACGAATGAAGCGGACGCGGTCATCCTGCCGCCAAGGGATACCGCTTGGGGCTACCCCAACCTCGTCATCTTGGAAACCGTCGCGCATGGCCCCCGGCTCGCTCCGCCAGTAGAAGGACGGCTGATTCTAACTGGAGGCCCCGCCCGTCCGGAAATGAAAACGCCCCGGCCTTGTGGGCCGGGGCGTCGGTGCCGAGCGCGGGTTGGCGCGACCGGCGGTAAAGACCAAAAGTCAGCCGTGGCGATACGCCACCTCAGACCGTGACGGTGTCTGCCACTTCCTGGAATTCGCCGATCTGGTTGAAGTTCATGTAGCGGTAGATGTCGGCGGACTTGCCTTCCAGCGCCTTCACATTCTCCAGGTACTCGGGCAGCGTCGGGATGCGGCCGAGCAGGGCGCAGACGGCGGCGAGTTCGGCGGAGCTGAGATAGACGCGGGTGTCGATGCCGAGGCGGTTCGGGAAGTTGCGGGTCGAGGTCGAAACCGCCGTGCTGCCCTTGCGTACTTGTGCCTGGTTGCCCATGCACAGCGAGCAGCCGGGCATCTCCATGCGCGCGCCTGACTTGCCGAGCACCGAGTAGTAGCCTTCCTCGTTGAGCATCATGGCATCCATCTTGGTCGGCGGCGCGATCCACAGGCGCGTGGGCAGATCGCTCCTGCCGTCGAGGATCTTGCCCGCGGCGCGGAAGTGGCCGATGTTGGTCATGCACGAGCCGATGAAGACTTCGTCGATCTTGTCGCCTTGTACGGCGCCGAGCGGCTTGACGTCGTCCGGGTCGTTCGGGCAGGCCAGTAGCGGCTCCTTGATCTCGTTCATGTCGATCTCGATCACGGCGGCGTACTCGGCGTTGGCATCCGGTTGCAGCAGCGTGCCGTTGGCGATCCAGTCTTCCATGGCCTTGATGCGATTGCCGAGGGTGCGCTTGTCTTCGTAGCCTTCGGCGATCATCCACTTCATCAGCGTGATGTTCGAGTTCATGTACTCGACGATGGGTTCCTTGTTCAGGCGCACCGTGCAGCCGGCAGCGGAGCGTTCGGCCGAGGCGTCGGTCAGCTCGAACGCCTGTTCCACCTTGAGGTCGGGCAGACCTTCGATTTCGAGGATGCGGCCGGAGAAGATGTTCTTCTTGCCCTTCTTCTCGACGGTGAGCAAGCCGGCCTTGATCGCGTAGTAGGGGATGGCGTTGACCATGTCGCGCAGCGTGATGCCGGGCTGCAGCTTGCCCTTGAAGCGCACCAGCACGGATTCCGGCATGTCGAGCGGCATGACGCCGGTGGCGGCGGCGAAGGCGACCAGGCCGGAGCCGGCCGGGAAGGAAATGCCGATCGGGAAGCGGGTGTGCGAGTCGCCGCCGGTGCCGACGGTGTCGGGCAGCAGGAAGCGGTTCAGCCACGAGTGGATGACGCCGTCGCCGGGCTTGAGCGAAATGCCGCCGCGCGCGGTGATGAAGCTCGGCAGCGTGCGGTGGGTCTT
>JAEHDA010000300.1 GCA_016880655.1 Rhodocyclaceae bacterium | reverse complement strand
TCGAGCTGATCCTGCTCGGCCGCGATCCGCGCGACGCCTGGACCATCACCCAGCGCATCTGCGGTGTCTGCACCACGGTGCATGCCATCGCCTCGGTACGGGCGGTGGAGAACGCGCTGCAACTGCCGATTCCGCTCAACGCCCAGTACATCCGCAACCTGATCATCCTGGCCCATGCGGTGCATGACCACATCGTGCACTTCTACCACCTGTCGGCGCTCGACTGGGTCGACGTCACCTCGGCGCTGAAGGCAGACCCGGACAAGACGGCCAGTCTGGCGGAGAGCCTGTCGTCGTGGAAGCTCAACGGCAAGCACGAGATGCGTGCGGTCAAGGAGCGGCTCGCCGGCTTCGTCAATGGCGGCCAGCTGGGCATCTTCACCAACGGCTACTGGGGTCATCCGGCGATGAAGCTGCCGCCCGAGATCAACCTGCTGGCGGTGGCGCACTACCTCCAGGCGCTGGACGTGCAGCGCAAGGCCAACAAGATCGTTTCCATCCTCGGCGCGAAGACGCCGCACATCCAGAACCTGGCCGTCGGTGGTGTCGCCAATCCGCTGGCCACTGATTCCCAGGCCGTGTTGACGGTGGAGCGCCTGCTGGCGATCAAGGGCTGGATCGACGAGCTGGCGGATTTCGTCAAGAACGTCTATCTGATCGATGTCGCCGCGGTCGGCGCGCACTACGCCGACTGGACCAAGTACGGCGCCGGCGTCAAGAACTACCTGTGCGTGCCCGACATTCCGATGGACGAGAAAGGCACCCAGTTCGCGCTCCCCGGCGGATATATCGAGGGCGGCGACGTATCCAGGTTCAAGCCGATCCAGAGCTTCAACGACGATTTCTGGAAAGGCGGCGTCGAAGAGTCCGTCAAGCACTCCTGGTACGACTACAGCGACAAGAAGCCCTTGCATCCCTACAAGGGCGAGACCAAGCCCAATTACACGGACTTCAAGGACGACGGCAAGTATTCCTGGCTGAAGTCGCCTACTTTCTATGGCAAGCCGGCTCAGGTCGGACCGCTGGCCAACGTGCTGTGCATGTTCGCCGCCGGCCACGAGCCGACCAAGAAATATGCCACATTGGCGCTGGATACCGTCTCGTCGCTGGCCAAGACCAAGGTCGGCATCGATGCCCTGCATTCGACCATCGGCCGCCACGCGGCTCGTGCCGTCCGCTGCGCCGTGATGGTGGACATGCTGGCCGACCAATGGACCGCGCTGCTCGGCAACATGGCCAAGGGCGATCTCAAGACGTTCAACAAGCCGGTGTTCCCGAAGGGCGAGCAGATGGGCGTCGGTTTCCACGAAGCGCCGCGCGGCGTGTTGAGTCACTGGGTGGTCATCAACGACGGCAAGATCAAGAACTACCAGTGCGTCGTGCCCTCGACCTGGAATGCCTGCCCGAGAAACGAAAAAGACGAGCCGGGTCCCTATGAGGCCTCGCTGCTGGACAATCCGATCGCCGATTCGGAGAAGCCGCTGGAGGTGCTGCGTACGATACACTCCTTCGACCCGTGCATTGCCTGCGCCATCCACCTGACCGATGCCGAGAACGACTCGGCGGTGACGGTTACCGCAAAGTAGTATCGCGGCATCGTCGGCAGGGCGGGCGCAAGCGAATCGCGGCCCGCCCTTTTTCTTGGAGCGAACTTTGCGCATTGTCGTCCTCGGTATCGGCAACACCATCCTCTCCGACGAGGGTGCCGGCGTGCATGCCGCCGAGGCGCTGCTTGACGGCTACGAGCTGCCGGAGGGCGTCGAAGTCATCGACGGCGGCACGTCCGGCATGGAACTGCTCGATCCGCTTTCCGGCACCGACGTACTGGTGGTGCTCGATGCCATCAAGGCCGGGCGGCCACCCGGCACGGTGGTAAAGCTCACCGGCGCCGAGGTTCCCGTGTTTTTCCGCTCCAAGCTTTCGCCGCATCAGGTCAGCATCTGCGACGTACTGGCCGGTCTGGAGTTCGCCGGTGATCGCCCCGGCGACCTGGTGCTGATCGGCGTCGAGCCGGCCAGCCTGGAACTCGGCCTGGCGCTGACACCCGCGATCGCCGCCCGCGTGCCGGAAATGGTGGCATTGGCGGTGGCCGAGCTGGCGGCGCGTGGA
>JAEHDA010000299.1 GCA_016880655.1 Rhodocyclaceae bacterium | reverse complement strand
GCTGCACCGGGTCGCCGCCAAGAGCTGCGACCTCGACCAGATGGTGATGTCGGTGATGAGCGATTCGGGCCTGCTGATGCTCAACTGGCGCGGCACCGCCTACCAGGCGGCGCTGGTGATGGCGCGCCATGGCGTGCACCACGTCATCGTCGTCGACGCCTCGGAAAAGCTGGTCGGGATCATCTCCCAGGAAGACATCTACGAACTGCAAAGCGGCGGCGGCAAGGCGATCTCCGGTGCGATTCGCACCGCGCGCGACATGGAAGGCCTGATCGCTGCCGCCGAGGACATCCGCAGGCTCGCCGAGCGCTCGCTCGACGAGGGCGCGGCGGCGGAGCCGCTCACCCAGCTCATCTCCTCGCTCAACGACCACCTCACCGTGCGCATCATCGAACTGACGCGGCACGACTTCGAATTGCCCAGGATCGAGTGGTGCTGGCTGTCGTTCGGCTCCGAAGGCCGCTACGAGCAGACCCTGTCGACCGACCAGGACAACGGCCTGCTGTTCGATGCGGGCGAGGCCGACGCCGAGGCGCTGCGCGCGAGCTTCCTGCCGTTCGCCCGGAAAGTGAACGAGCGCCTGGCGGAGTGCGGCTTCCCGCTCTGCAAGGGCAATGTCATGGCCAGCAATCCCGAACTCTGCCTGTCGAAGGACGAATGGCGGCGCAAGTTCGCGGCCTGGATGCAGTCCAATAATCCCCAGGCGTTGCTCAATGCCACCATCTACTTCGACTTCCGCGCGCTGTATGGCGCCGAGGGCCCGGTCGAGGAGCTGCGCAGCTGGCTGCTGGCGAACATTCCCGCGGCCACGCTGTTCCTGCGCTTCATGGCCGGCAACGCCGTCCAGGTCGAGCCGCCGCTGGGCCTGCTGCGCGATTTCGTGTTCGACAAGAACGAGGAGTTCCCGCATACGCTCGACCTGAAGGCCGGCGGCGCCCGCCTGTTCGTCGATGCGGCACGCATCCTGGCGCTGGCCAACGGCGTCGGTGAAACCGGCACGGCCGAACGGTTGCGCGCGCTGGCCGAACGCGGCAAACTCGGTCGCGAGGACATCGGTGCGCTGGTGCATGGCTTCTTCGTCATCCAGCAGCTGCGCCTGCGCGCGCAGCAGGGCGGCAGCGCGGCCGGCCTGGCCAACCGCATCGATCCCGAGGCGCTGAACGAATTCGACCGCCTGATCCTCAAGGAAGCCTTCAAGCAGGCGAAGAAGCTGCAAGGCCGCTTGCAGATGGAGTATCGCTTGTAGAACCGGTTCATCAATATAACAACGGAGTGGATAAATGCTGAATCCCCAAGACAGCGGCGCGGGCACTGCCCCGCTCAAACGGGCCGAACTGGTCGGCTCGCATCGCATCACCCCGGAATCGTCGCGCGAGGAAGTACGGCAACTGGTGTTCGTCACCCGCGATCCGGAATTCGACGGCAAGCCCGGCAGCTGCGTCCGCGTCATGGCGCCGGGCCAGTACGGCAACAAACACCACAGCCGCCTGTACTCGATTTCCGACCAGGACCGCAGCCGGTCGTCGGCCACCGAGTTCACCCTGCTGGTGCGTCGCTGCTTCTACATCGACGATTTCAACGGCGAGCAGTACGAAGGGGTTGCGTCGAACTACCTGTGCAACCTCCAGCCCGGCGATTCGATCGAGTTCGCCGGCCCGGTCGGCTATCCGTTCGAAGTGCCGGACAACCCGAAGGCCAATATCCTGATGATCGGCATGGGCACGGGCATCGCGCCGTTCCGCGGCCTGATCCGGCTCATCTACGAGAAGTTCATCCGCTGGGAAGGCAAGGTGCGCCTCTTCTACGGCGCCCGCACCGGCCTGGAAATGCTGTACATGAACGACCTCAACAACGACCTCGCCAACTACTACGACCAGCCGACCTTCAAGGCCTTCCAGGCCGTCAGCCCGCGGCCGGTGTTCGACCTGCCCATCCAGTTGGACAAGGCCATCGAGGAGAATACCGCCGAAGTCTGGAGCATGCTGAGGAGCGACGACTGCCGCGTCTATCTGGCGGGGGCGGGAGCCCTGGTCGAGCAGGTCGACAAGGCCATGGACGTCGTCGCCGGGTCACACGATGCGTGGGCGCGGGTGCGCGACGAACTGCGCGCGCGCGGCCGCTGGGCCGAAG
>JAEHDA010000048.1 GCA_016880655.1 Rhodocyclaceae bacterium | reverse complement strand
GCGCTGGAGAACATCACCCATTCGATCTGCACGCTCGAGTTCGAGGACCAGCGGCCGTTCTACGACTGGCTGCTGGAGAAGCTCGCCCAGGGCGGCCTGCTGCAACGGCCGCTGCCGCAGCAGATCGAGTTCGCGCGCCTCAACCTTTCCTACGTCGTGCTCTCCAAGCGCAAGCTGATCCAGTTGGTCGAGGAAAAGCGCGTCGACGGCTGGGACGACCCGCGCATGCCGACCCTGGTCGGTGCCCGGCGGCGCGGCTTCACGCCCGAGGGCTTCCGCCGCTTCGCCGAAATGATCGGCGTCGCCAAGGCCGATGCCTGGATCGACATGAGCGTGCTGGAAGGCTGCATGCGCGACCACCTGAACGAGACCGCCGAGCGCCGCATCGCCGTGCTCGACCCGGTCAAGCTGGTCATCGAGAACTATCCGGAAGAGGACGAGGAACTCTGCGAAGCGCCCAACCACCCGCAGAAGCCGGAACTGGGCAAGCGGCCGATTCCCTTCTCGAAGGAACTCTGGATCGAGCGCGAGGACTTCACCGAGACCCCGCCCAAGGGTTACTTCAGGCTATTCCCCGGCAACACCGTGCGGCTGCGCTATGGCTACGTGGTGAAGTGCACCGGTTGCGTCAAGGATGACGCCGGCCACATCAAGTCCGTACATTGCATCTACCTGCCCGAAACCAAGTCCGGCACGCCGGGCGCCGATAGCGTCAAGGTCAAGGGCAATATCCACTGGGTGTCGGCCAAGCACGCCCATGCCGCCGAGGTGCGGCTCTATGACCGGCTGTTCAAGGTCGAGAACCCGGGCAGCGGCGGCCGCGACTTCATCGACGACCTGAACCCGGACTCCAAGCAGGTCATCACCGCCCAGCTCGAACCCGCGCTGCGGACCGCGCTGGCCGAGGAGTGCTTCCAGTTCGAGCGCCACGGCTACTTCGTCGCCGACCGGACCGATGCGAAGCCGGGCGCGCCGGTATTCAACCGCGCCGTGACGCTGAAGGATTCCTGGACCGCGAAGCCGTGACTGCGCCGGCCATCGCCCTGAGCGGCATCGTCAAGCACTACCGCATGGGCGACGAGGACATTCCGGCGCTGCGGGGAATCGACCTGGCGGTGCCGTCCGGCACCTTCGCCGCGGTGCGTGGTCCCTCCGGAAGCGGCAAGAGCACCCTGCTCAACATCTGCGGCCTGATCGATGCACCGGACGCGGGCCGCTACCTGCTGGCCGGCGAGGATGTCGGCGGCCTCGACGAGGACGCGCGCACGATGATCCGGCGCCGCTCGATCGGCTTCGTCTTCCAGAGCTACAACCTGGTGCCGGTGATGAGCGTGCGCGACAACGTCGAGTATCCGCTGCTGCTGCTCGGCCTGCCGGCCGGCGAGCGACGCGGCCGCGTGGACGAAATCCTCGACCAGGTGGGCCTTGCCGGCCTGGCCGACCGCCGGCCGGACCAGCTCTCGGGCGGCCAGCGCCAGCGCGTCGCCATCGCCCGAGCGCTGGTCAAGTCGCCGACCCTGGTGATCGCCGACGAGCCGACCGCCAACCTCGACACCGCCACGGCGGCGCAGGTCATCGACCTGATGAAGGCACTCGGCCACCGCCACGGCGCCACCTTCCTGATCGCCACCCACGACGACCGCATGACCGCCCACTGCGACTCGGTTCACGCCATCACCGACGGATCACTGCAATGAGCGCCGCCATCAACGCGCTTCGGCTCGCCTGGCGCAATGTGCTGCGCAACCGGCGCCGCTCGCTGGTGACGATCCTGATCGCCACGGTCGGCTGCACCTCGGTATTGGTGGCGAGCGGCTTCGCGCTCTACACCTACGACCAGCTGCGCGACGGCGCAGCGCGCGAGTTCGGCCACATCACCATCGCTGGCCGCGACTACTTCACGCGCGACGAGGAAACGCCGATGCAGTACGGCATCGACGACTACCGGCAGCTCACCGCCGGACTGATGGCCAATCCGCTTGTGCGCCGAGTACTGCCGCGCGTGTCGCTGTCCGGCCTGATCTCCAACGGCGACAAGTCGGTGATCTTCCTCGGCATCGGTGCCGACATCGAAGCCGAGGCCGAGGTCCGTGGCCAGTTCCTGAAGCTGGTAGACGGCGCCTTCGCGGCGCCCGAAGGCGCGCTGCCCGCCGTACTTCTCGGCGCCGACCTCGCCCGCAGCCTCAACGCCAGGCCAGGTACCGGACTGACCTTGCTGGCCACCACCACCTCGGGCGGCATCAACGCAATCGACGTCATGGTGACCGGCATCGTCTCGACCGGCTGGCGCGAGGTGGACAAGCGCCTGGTCTACACGCCGGTGGCCACCGCCCAGCACCTGCTGATGAGCGACCGCATCAGCACGCTGTCGGTCTATCTCGACAGCCTCGACGCGGTACCGGTGACCCACGAATACCTGAGCAAGGCCGACCCCGTCCATGCCTACAAGCCGTGGTGGGAGCAGGCCTTCTACTACGACTCGGTGCGCGGGCTCTACAACCGCATCTTCGGCCTGCTCGGCCTGATCATCGGCATGCTGGTGTTCTTCTCGGTCGCCAACACGCTGGCCATGGCCGTCGTCGAGCGCACCCGCGAGATCGGCACGCTGCGTGCGCTCGGCGCACTGCCGGGCGAGATCGTCGCCCAGTTCCTGCGCGAGGGCGCGCTGATCGGCGCCATCGGCGCCGTGCTCGGGACGCTGCTGGCCGGCATCGTGGTGCTGGCATTGCCGCACGCCGGCATGGAGATGCCGCCGCCGCCGGGACGCTCGGTCGGCTACCCGCTGCTGGTCAATGCCTCGCTGCCCTTGTATCTGCTCACCAATGCCGCAATCATCGCGCTGTGCGCGACCGCCGCCTGGTTCGTCAGCCGCAAGGCGGCGAAGAAACCCATCGTCGAGGCCCTGGCCCATGTTTGAACGTCTGCTGCCCCTGCTGCTGCTCGCCGCGCCCGTTCATGCGGCGGAGCATGTCGCCGCGCTGCTCAAGGCTGCCGACGCCTTCCGCCTGCCCGCGGACTCCGTGCGCGTCGAGACCCATGTCGAGCTGTACAAGAACGACGCACTCGACAAGGAGCGCCTCTATACCGTCTACATGAAGCCGGGCCGCCGCTCGCTGGTGCTGATGAAGTCGCCCAGCGAGGCCGGCCAGAAGGTGTTGATGCTGGCCGACCAGTTCTGGCTGCTGATGCCGGAAAGCCAGCGGCCGCTGCGCATCACCGCCAGCCAGAAGCTGCTCGGCGAGGCGTCGACGGGCGACATCGCCACCATGACCTGGAGCGACGACTACGACGGCAGCGTGAAGGACGAGGTCGATTGCCCCAATCCACCCGCCGGCCTGCCCGACGCTCCCGCTGCCGCCAAGGCCCGTCGCTGCCTGCATCTCGACCTCGCGCAGGCACGCAGCGGCGTCACCTACGCACGCGTCGAACTGTATCTCGACAAGGCGACCCGGACGCCGGTCAAGGCCGACCTCTACGTCGGCTCGGGCAAGCGCGCCAAGGAGGCCTGGTACTTCGCAAAGCCGATCGATGGCCAGCCGCGCATCACGACCATGGTGCTGACGGACGACATCCAGCCGAACCGGCGCACCGTCATCCGCTACCGCAGCATCGTGCCCAAGACGGCGCCCGACGAGTTCTTCAATCCGGCCGCGCTGGTGCGCAATCCGCTCACCGACTGGTAGCGGCGTGTCGCCACGGCTGACTTTGTCGCTGCCGGTCCTGCTCGCGGCTACGGCCGCTGGCGCGGTGGAGTTTCATGCTGCGATCAGCGTAGCGCCGCAGACCGTCACCGAAGATCGCGGCAGTCCGTACTACGTCGGGCCGCCCACGGTCGATACACCGCGGCGCAGCGGCCGCAACGACCTCCAGCTGCGCATGCAGGAGGGCGGCTTCAATGCGCAGGGCATCCTGCGCCAGGAAGTCGCGGACGGGCAACGCCCCGGGTACCACGGCATCGCCAACCAGTTCTACTACGACGGCCAGATCACCCCCGGCCTCGGCTGGACGGTGGGCAAGAAGGTGATGCCCTGGGGCGTCGGCTTCGGCTTCAAGCCGCTCGACGTGATCCAGCGCGAGGACCGCCGCGGCATCAACCCGCCGCCGCTGGTCGGCGTGCCGCTGGTCGCACTGGAGCGCCTCACCGCAACCGACGCCTGGACCGTCGCCTGGACGCGGCCGGGTCAGGGCAACGGCGAGACGGACAGCCGCGACAGCAGCCTCGCCCTGCACTGGTACCGGCTGGCCGACGGCGACGACCTGCACGGCGTCATGCGCGTCTCGCAGCGCCGTCGCCTGGAAGCGGGCTTCGGCGCCACCCACATCGTCGGCGACGAGTGGTCGGTCCACGGAGCGGCGCTCTACCAGCGGCGCACCCGGCAGCGCACCAACACGCTGCCAGACAACGGCGGCACCTTCGCGACGACCGACCCCATGGTCGAGAAGACCGGCGGCGGCGGCGTCAAGTCGGTAGCCGGCGTGCAATGGACGGGCGATTCCGGCCTCAGCGTGCTGGCCGAAGCGTGGTACGACGCCGACGCCTGGCGCCGCCGTGACTGGCAGGCGCTCGACGCGCTGACCGCCCGGCAGCGCGCGCTTGCCGGCTTCGCTCCACCCGCGGCGATCGACGGCAACGTCGCATGGTCGAGCCAGGCGTACCAGGCCACCAACCTGCTGCGCGAGAACCTACTGCTGCGGCTGGCCTGGGACGACCGCGACGGCTTCAAGCCCTACGCCGACGTGCTGTTCACGCCGAGCGACGGCGGCCGCGTCTATACCGTCGCCGCCAGTTGGCAAGGCAACCGCCAGCGCTTCACGCTCGGCGCGCGCCAGGCCGGCGGCGCCGCGGATTCAGCCTATGCGCAGGCGCCGATCCGGCGCGTGCTTTGGGCCGAGTGGCAGCTCGCGCTATTTTGACGCGATGCCGACGCCGGCCATGCGCCGGATGGTCTGGCGCACTTCGGCAGCCAGCAGCAGTTCGGCGTCCGCCGCGGGCGCGCTGATGCGCTCGTCGAAATGCAGCAGCCCCTGTTCGTCCTGCCGCAACAATTCCGCAGTCAACAGATTCTCGACGACGTTGGCGAACAGCCCGCGCTCGGCGAACTCCAGGGCGTTGGTTTCGTAGAGCAGCGCCAGGCGCTGCGCCAGCAGGTGGCTGGCTTCCTCGAGGCGGGCACGGCTCAACTGTCCCGAGCCGTGATGCTCGAGCAGCGCCAGGATGAGCAGGTAGCGCTCCAGCGTCGGCCGCATCGTCTCGCCCAGCAGGCGCAGCTCGGCGGCAGCCCGGCTGTTGGGGTCGGGCGCGATCAGATCCTGGCCCTGGCGCTGGATCAGTCCCCGCGCCGCAAGCACCGTCAGTACGGGTTCGAGCGAATCGGGCACGTCTTCCGGATCGCAGCGGAAGAACAGCTCCGACTGGGCCAGCACCAGCAGGCGGCCGATGGCGCCGCCGACGCGACGAACATCCAGCCGCGCATTGTGCGTGAGGAGGCAGGCAACCAGCGCGGGCAGCGCCACCAGGTGCAGGACGTTGTTGCGGAAGTAGGCCAGCAGCGGCGCCTCGCCATCGCTGATCTTGATCAAGTCGCCGAGCGGGTGCGCCAGCCGGTCGACCACGCCCAGGCGGCGCGCGTACCCGATCACCGCGTCGGCCGGCTCTTCGCTGAATACCGTCCGCGGTGAATAGGGCGCGTGGCGGAACAGCATCTGGTAGTGCTCGATCATGCCGCGCAGCGTCGCCTCGTCGGCGGCATGCTTGGGCGTGGCGAGCAGCGCCAGCGCGACGAGGTTGATCGGATTGACGACGGCGGCCTCGTTGATGCGCCGGGCCAGCTCCAGGGCCGCGCCCGCCGTGGCGTCGTGCAGCCAGCCGGGGCTCGCGCCGGCCGGCTCGTCGCGCCAGCCGGGGCGGGTCCGGTCGAAATACTCGTCCAGCGGCAGCGGCCGGCCGAAATTCACATGTACCTTGCCGAACTCCCGCTTCAGGTCGCGCACGGTGCCCAGCAGGCTCCACAGCGATTCCTTGCGCTTGGGCTTGCCCGACAGTTCGTTGAGGAAGCTCCGGCCCTCGATCAGTTTCTCGTAGCCGATATACACGGGCACGAATACCAGCGGCCGTTCGTGGCCGCGCAGGAAACTCTTCAGGGTCATGCCGAGGATGCCGGTGCGCGGCCGCAGCATGCGGCCGGTACGGCTGCGCGTACCTTCGATGAAATACTCGATCGGGAAACCGCGCGAAATCATGAGGTGCAGGTATTCGTTGAACACCGCCGCGTAGACCGGCTCGCCCTTGAACGTGCGGCGCAGGAAGAAGGCGCCGCCGCGCCGCAGCAGCGGCCCGACGACGGGAAAGTTCAGGTTGGCGCCGGCGGCGATGTGCGGCGGCGACAGGCCGCGCTTGTAGACCACGTACGACATCAGCAGGTAGTCGATGTGGCTGCGATGGCAGGGGATGTAGACGATGCCCTGCCCCGGGGCGATCTGGGTCATGGCGTCGAAGTTGTGTACCTCGACGCCGTCGTACAGGCGGGTCCACAGCCAGGTGAGAAACAGCTCGAAGGCGCGCACCACGCTGTACGAATAATCGGAGACGATCTCGCGGGCGAAGCCGCGCGCCCGGTCGTAGGCCGCGGCATAGGGAATCCTGCGGGTCGCCATTTCCTCGCCGATGGCCGCCTGCACGGGCGCGGCGGCGAGGATGCGATCCATCTGGTTGTTGCGGTGGGACAGGTCGGGGCCGATCGCCGTCTCGCGCTGGCGCCGGAAATGGACGCGCAGGATGCGCTGCACCTTGCGCAGGCCGCGCGCCGGATCGGGCTCCTCGCGCACCAGGTCGCCCAGGGACAGCGGCGCCCCGAAATGCACCAGCACCTGCCGGCCGTGCAGCAGGATGGCCATCAGCTGGCGCAGGTGGCTCGGCGGCCGCCAGCTTTCGGCGAACAGCGCCTTGAGGATGGAATCCTGCTGCTGCGGCGCGCGGCCCCAGAGGATGGTCACGGGAACGAGCTGCACGTCGTCCCGGGGCGACGCGCGCAACGCGCCGGCCAGTTGTTCGAGCATCGGCGAGTGGCGATAGCGATCGCGCGCAGTCTCGGCCAGCAGCGGCTGGGGACGGGTCAGGCAGAAGAAGGCATGCTCGGTGGCGAAGCGCCCGATCGCCAGCCCGGCGTCCGCCCCGGGGAGGCCGGCACGCCGCGTCTCCTCCTGTAGCACCAGCACATTGGACAGCCGGCGGTCCTGGATCACGTAGCAAACCGGGCGGGCGGGATCGATGGCCGTTTCGGCGGCAGGGGGCAATGCCTTCGCGCGCACCCAGGTATAGAGCAGCCTGCGCGCCAACGAGGTGAACCAGCCGAACCGGAACTCTGAACTCATGATGGGCTGGCGCAGTGTACCCATTGCGACGGGCACGGTCGACGTCCCGGTGCCGGCAT
>JAEHDA010000298.1 GCA_016880655.1 Rhodocyclaceae bacterium | reverse complement strand
GCGACATGGTGCGGCGCCTGCCGTGGGTGAGGGGCGTCGAGTGGCAGGCCGAGGTGGCCAGCGGCAGTTGCGGCGTGACCCAGGGTAATCGCAGCGAGTTCATCTTCGCGCCGCTGGTCGTGCGCATTTTCACGCGCTATCCGCTCAGCCCTTCATTGACCTGGCACTTCAGCCTGTTGGCGCAACTCCTGGCCGAATTCCGTGCCGACAAGCTGCGCGCGCGGCAACTGAAGCGCCTGACCTACGTCGAGGCGATCCACGAGACCGGCGCCCGACTCACCCACGACGTGAAGAATCTCCTCCAGACGCTGCGCACGCTGTGCTCGGCGGCGCAGGGCGACGCGGACGAAAGCAGCGTTTCGCCGGAGTTCGCGGCCTTGCTGAGGCGGCAGTTGCCGGCCATCACCGAGCGGCTGGGCCAGACGCTGGACAAGCTACAGGCGCCGCACCTGGAGGGCGACGAGCGCGTGCCGGTCGCGCGCTGGTGGGACGAGTTGCGGTCTCGCTATGCGCACGCCGGTCTCGAATTCTCGGTGGAGGGCGAGTTTCCCGAACCACTCGCGGTGCCGGTCGGGCTGTTCAATCTTGCAACCGAAAACCTGATCGCGAACGCGTTGAACAAGAAAGCCGCCTGGTCGGCGTTGCGCATCCGGGTGACCTTGCATGCCGATTCGGGCGGAATCGGCGTGGATGTCTGCGACGACGGCGAGGCCATCGCCCGGGCGCTGGCGGCGGAACTCTTCCGTGGTCCGGTGCCGTCGGAGACGGGCATGGGCATTGGTCTCTATCAGGCGGCCCGACTGCTCGAAGGTGGCGGCCTGGAACTGCGGCTGGCGATCAACGAGCCGGGACGGGTGTGCTTCCGGCTGGCGCCGAAGCCTCGCTGACTACCGCTTGCGGCCCAGCAGCCGATAGACCGCCATGTCGCCCTTGCCCTTGAGATAGAGGGTTTGCGGTTCCAGGAAATCGAAGTCGGCGCGCAGGCGTTCGTAGGTGGGAACGTCGCACTGGATCACGCCCGGTGCGCTTTCGCCGGTGATGCGGCTGGCGATGTTTACCGTGTCGCCCCAGACGTCGTAGATGAACTTCTTCTTCCCGACCACGCCGGCGACCACCGGCCCCGTGCCGATGCCGATGCGTATCTCCAGTTGCGCGGCGTTCACCGTGAAGTCGCGGTGCAGCAGGTCACGCATCGCCACCGCCATGTCGGCGATGGCCTCGCTGTAGCGGGTGTTTCCGGCGTTGAGCCCGCCGGCGACCATGTAGGCGTCGCCGATGGTCTTGATCCGCTCCAGGCCGTACTGCTCGGCCAGCTCGTCGAACGCCGAGAACACGCGGTTCAGCATGGCGAACACTTCGTTGGGCGACATGTGCGCCGCGATGCGCGTGAAGTCGACGATGTCGGCGAACATCACCGTCACGTCGGCGAAGCCGTCGGCGATCGGCTCGTCCGACAGCTTCAGCCGTTCCGCCACCGGGCTGGGCAGGATGTTCAGCAGCAGTCGCTCCGAGCGTTCCTGCTCCGCCTCCAGCAGCGCGTGCGCCTCCTGCAACTTGGCCTGGATCTTCTGCTTCTCCTGGATCGAGTAGCGCAACATCAGATAGATGATGGTGGCGATCGCGACGAAGTTGAGCGCGAAGAACACCACTGCGGTGCGCACCGGCACGGCGAACGGCGAAGGCGCGTTAACCGGGGGCGCCAGGTAGAAGTCGAAGGCGCCCGACATCGCGGTCATGAACACCCAGGCGAAGAACCAGGCGATCGATTCGCGTATGCCGAAGCAGAGGATTGCGCCGATGGGTGCCAGCAAGCCCCAGAGCACGATGCCCGACGAATCGATGAAACTGCCCATGCCCCACTGCATGGCGAACGGGCCGAACAGGAACAGCGCGAGCTGGGTGACGCGGAAGAAATCGAAATGGCGCGTCAGGATGTAGAGCAGCAGGTTGCCGATCAGCACCAGCTGGAACAGCAGCGGCGGCGTCGACGAGATGAGCGGGCCGAGCAGCCAGTAGATCGCCACCCACAGCATCGAGGCCACGCTGACCAGGCCGGTGGCGAACATCAGCAGCGACTTGTTGAGCCGTTGCTCTTCGCTGTCGCCGGGCTCGATGCCGCCGGCGCGCAGGCGATCGAAGAAACCGGAACTGTGGGCGGTGGCGGTCATGCGGAGCTGGCGAAATGCTCTTGTTATGTCCGCGCCAGTGTCGCAGGAAGCAACGGGAGGGTCAAGGCAGCCGGCCGGCTGCGACCATGCGGTTGATCAGGATGTTCGGCGACAGCCAGATGACGAGGTCGTCGTAGACGTCCTTTTCGGGATCCTTGGTCACGAAGTCATTGTCGCCGTCCGAGTTCTCGAGTTCGTTCGCGTTACCGCCTGCGCCCTCCTTGCCCTTGGTCAAAATCACGGCCGGAATGCCGGTTGCGATGGTGGTGCCGCAGGCGCTGTCGGTGCACAGGCGTAACGTGCCCACCGTGGTAAGCAGGAAGCCGCCGCTGTCGGAAAATGCCGGCGTGACCCTATAGCGGTAAGCGCGACTCCAGGGGTCGGAGCGGCCAAGGCCAAGCGTTACCCACGGAACGTCGCCTTCGGCATTCGCGCACGCAGTTCCGGGGCGATTCTCCGCGCCATCGCCATCGGTATCGGGGCAGGGCAGGTACGGTTTGCCCGCGCGGCTGGCCGCATATCCGATCAGGGCCTCGCGAATCTCGCCAAGCGTCTTGAGCGCGTCCGTGTTGTCGCGCGTTTCCATCTGCGCCGTGATCGGAATCATCATGCTGCCGAGTAATAGCGCGATGATGAACAGCACGATCGCGATTTCGGTGAGGGTGAAGCCTCTCGCGAAAGTCAGCCTTGGTGGCACGCCTCTTCTGTTACTTGTCATTGCAGCCAGCTCGCAAAGAAGTTGCTGATGAGCACTTGTTGGTCCTGGGTGCGTTGGGATCCGGTGAAACCGAGTCGAACCGACTTGAGTCCCTGTCGATAGCAGACGTTGTCCGTTCCGCAGGTCTGGTCGGTCGGGCAGCCGGCACCGCAGACCCCGCCGGGGACATCAAAAACGGTTGCCGTGTCGCTGAGATTCGGGCTGGCCGTTGAATAAAGCTGCGCCATCGTGCGAGTGGTGTTCTGCATTGCGATGATCAGGTCGGCGCTGGTCGCGCTGTCTCGCTCGATCCAGACCGTGGTGAGCATGGTCGTATTGCTGAGCTCGGCGGACGCGTTGATATTGCGCGTCGGGGTGACCTCGACTCGCACATGGTAGAGGTAGCTGTCGCTGCCGCCGTCGCCATCTACGTCCTGACCCGCCTGCCCGCGCAGGTTCACGAATGCGATGCCGGGCGGGGATTCGGAAGGGTCGCCGGGATTCTGAGGCGCCGGACGCGGGCTGCCGCCCTGGCTGCCGGTAGTCGGGTAGCCGTGCACATTGTCGTCGTCGTTCGGCCGGGTGACGCTGTCCGTTCCATTGGCGCTGTCATGGCCCCAATAAACGATGGCGGCATGGCTGTTGTACTCGCCGCCGCAGGCCGTGCCACAGGGATCGTTGCGGCCCGGGTTCGATACGGCCAGGTCGGTGCTTTCGCTGAATCCGGTGTTGCGGCTCTGGTCGAACTCAATGCCGATTTTGGGGGAAGTCAGCCGTGGCGTGACGCCGTTATAACCCGAATACCCGAGGTGCGAGCCGGCCGCGCCGCAAACTCCGGTGCCGTTGCTCTCGCCGTCGATCGCCGCGAAGACGAAGCCGTTGTTGCCGACGCTGGTGCCGAGCTGCTTGAAGCGGAAAGTGAAATAGGCGCGGAAGCCCTTGCCGCGGGTAGCAGTCTCGGGTGTCCATGCGCAGCCGAACAGCGCGTTGGCGGGCGCGCCGGCGCCCGTGGTGACATT
>JAEHDA010000297.1 GCA_016880655.1 Rhodocyclaceae bacterium | reverse complement strand
TCGCCGACGCGGAAGGGTTGCAGGTCGTCGATGCCTTCGCCGACGCCGATGTAGCGGATCGGCTTCGGACACTGCCGCGCGATGGCGGCCAGCACGCCGCCCTTGGCCGTGCCGTCGAGCTTGGTGACCACGAGGCCGGTGACGCCCGCGGCCTTGTCGAAGGCCTTGACCTGCGTGATGGCGTTCTGGCCGATGTTGGCGTCGAGCACCAGGATGACTTCGTGCGGCCCGGTCGGCTCGGCCTTCTGGATCACGCGTCGCACCTTGGCGATCTCCTCCATCAGGTTGAGCTGCGTCGGCAGGCGGCCGGCCGTGTCGGCCAGCACCACGTCGATGCCGCGCGCCTTGGCGGCGGCGATGGCGTCGAAGATCACTGCCGCCGGGTCGCCCGACTCCTGCGCGACCACGGTAACGTCGTTGCGGCGGCCCCATTCGGCGAGCTGCTCGCGCGCGGCGGCGCGGAAGGTGTCGCCCGCGGCGAGCAACACCGACTTGCCCTGGCCTTGGAAGTGCCTGGCGAGCTTGCCGATCGACGTGGTCTTGCCGGCGCCGTTGACGCCCGCGATCATGATCACGAAGGGCTTGTGGGTGGAAACGTCGAGCGGTTGTTCGAGCGGCTTGAGCAGGTTGGTGAGAAGCTCGATCAGCGCGAGGCGCAACTGCTCGGGGGTTTCCAGCTTCTGCTGCCTGACGCGCGCCTTGAGTTCGGCGAGCAGCCACTGCGTGGCATCGACGCCGCAATCGGCCATCAGCAACGTCGATTCGAGTTCATCGAGCAGTTCGTCGTCGATCCTGCCGCGCCGGAACATTCCACCCAGTTGGCCACGCGTCTTCGCCAGGCCGGCCCTGAGGCGGTCGGTCCAGGACATCTTCCTGCCCTCGGCGGCCGGCGCCTCTTCGTTCTTCTTCAGGAAACCAAACATGGGGATAGGTGTCGTAAGCTGGGCCGGGTTATCATCGCCGGCAAAGAAAAACCATTTTAACAGAAGCCCTTACATGGACATGACGAGAGCCCTGTTGTTTGTCGCGCTGCTTGCGGCAGGCAATGTACTTGCCAACCCCTTCGAGATGCAGTTGGCCAATGGCATGCGCGTCATCGTCAAGGAAGACCATCGAGCGCCGACGGCGGTGCACATGGTCTGGTATCGCGCCGGCGCCATGGACGAAACGGACGGCACATCGGGAGTCGCCCACGTGCTGGAGCACATGATGTTCAAGGGCACGCAGAAGGTGAAGGGCGGCGAGTTCAACCGGGTCGTCGCCAACGCTGGCGGGCGCGACAACGCCTTCACCAGCCTCGACTACACCGCCTATTTCCAGATCGTGCCGAAAGCCGCCCTGCCGAAGATGATGGAGCTGGAGGCCGACCGCATGGCCAACCTGCGCCTGACGGCCGGGGACTTCGCGTCCGAACTGAAGGTGGTGATGGAAGAGCGCCGCCTGCGCACCGACGACAACCCGCAGGCACTGGTATGGGAGGCGCTTAACGCCACCGCCTGGCGCGCGCATCCTTATCGGCGGCCGATCATCGGCTGGATGGACGACCTCGAGAACATGACCTGGCAGGATGCGCGCGCTTGGTACAAGCACTGGTACGTGCCGAACAATGCCTACCTGCTGGTGGTCGGCGACGTCGACCACCAGCGGGTGTTCCGCGACGCGGAGCGCACCTACGGGCGCGTCAAGCCGCGCGCCCTGCCGGCGAGGAAGCCGCAGCACGAGCCCGAGCAGACCGGCATCAAGCGCGTCACGGTGAAGGCGCCGGCCAAGCTGCCCTATCTCGCCATGGCGTGGAAGGTGCCGCGCCTCAACGATGTCGAGCAGGATCGCGAACCCTATGCGCTGGAAGTGCTGGCCGGCGTGCTGGACGGCAACGACGCAGCGCGGCTGTCGAAGAGCCTGGTGCGCAGCAGGAAGATCGCGCAATCGGCGGGCGCCGGCTACGACGGCACGGTGCGCGGCGAGGCGAGTTTCGTGCTCGATGGCCAGCCGGCCGAGGGCCGCACGGTGGCCGAACTGGAGACGGCGCTGCGCGGTGAGTTGCAGCGCGTCGCCGACGAAGGCGTGACCGCCGACGAGCTGGCGCGCATCAAGACGCAGATCATCGCCAACGAGGTCTACAAGCGCGACTCGATGATGGCGCAGGCGATGGAGATCGGCCGCTTCGAGGCGAGCGGCTACCACTGGCGCGCCTATGACAAGCTGCTGGAGAAGCTGCGCGCGGTCACGGCCGAAGAAGTTCAGGCGGTGGCGAAGAAGTACTTCGGCGACGATACTTTGACGGTCGCGGTGCTCGATCCGCAGCCGGTCGACGAGACCACGCCGAAAAAGTCAGGCGTGGCGATACGCCACTAACGGGGAGCGAGACATGAGGATCTTGCTTGTCGCGCTCGCC
>JAEHDA010000296.1 GCA_016880655.1 Rhodocyclaceae bacterium | reverse complement strand
TGCATCGACCACGCGGCAAGCACGCCAACCAGCGCCACGGGAACCCAGCGCGCGAAGCGCTCCGGGTAGGCAGGCGTCAATTGGAACATCGGTACGACAAAATAGGACACACCGAAGAGCAGCATGAGCGCCCATCCGCCCAGGCCCCAGGCGGCGTGAATGTTGGCCATGGTGATCAGGGGCCATTGGTGGTCGGCGGCCAGCCCTTCCGCCAGGCTGGCCCCCAGGCCGGCCGTAAGCGCCAGCCCGGCAACCGCCAGCCGCAGCGCACGGATAGTCGCGCCCTGCGCGGGCGACCGCAGGAGCGCCGCGCCGACCACGACCACATGGAAAAGAATTGCCGGCAGAAACAAGCCGGCCGCCATGCGCAGCAGGCGCCCCTCGGACGACAGGAAGCCGGCCACGAGGACTCCCGCGGCCACGATGTACACCGGATGGACGATGGCAGCCACCAGACGGGGGCGCCAGACGTTCCCGCCGGCCGCCACCGGCACGAACTGGAACAACGCGCCGGTCATCGCCTGGAGCAGGTATCCGACCACCATAAGATGGGTTAGCGCCAGCGCATGCGCGGACCAGCGCGAGGCAATCGCCGATTCTCCCGACCATGCGAGTAGCAGGCCGGCCGCCACGCCGAACCATGGCGCGGTGAGCAGGAAGCGCAGGGGCACGCTGAGCGGCGGCGCCTGGTCGAAGGACAGATTCGGGTGCACCCGCGCGCTGCCTCGGGTCAGGCTTTGCGAATGCGGATCTCGCGCGTGCCGTCCGCCTGGAGTTGCTCGCTCCAGACATAGCCTTCGCGGCGCAGGATGCCGAACAACGGGTGTGGCTGGCAATAGAGAAGCAGCACCAGTTCGTCGCCTGCCGCCAATCCGTCGAGCGCCAGCAACGTCAGTTCCAGCGGCTCCGGTGGCACCATCTCCCGGCCATCGATCAGGTGCGGCATGGCGCGGCAGCCCGTGTCGCCAATTCCTGATCGAGGGCGAGGTCGCTGCCCGCGAGCGTACGGTCGCACATCGGGTAGAGGATGTTCTCCTCCTTCATGTTGTGCTGCTGCATCAGGATCAGCAACGTTTCCGCTGCGCCGGCAAAGCCTTCCGGATCGCAAGCCGTCACGGCATGGTCGAGGATCGACATCAACGAGTTCATTTGCGCATGTTCGAGGCGCATCATCTGCGTCGGCCCCATGCTGCTGCCGCTGGCGGCTTCGAAGGCGGGAAACAGTACCTGCTCCTCGGTGGCGAAGTGGGCATCGATCTCCTGGCGAAAACGCCGGAAGGCATCGCGGCATTCCACCCACCGGCCGGCCGAAGCAGCCTCTTCGGCAATGGCGAAGAGATGATCGCAACTCTTGTGATGGACGGGAAGGGATTCTGTCGTGGACATGTTGTGGGGATGGGTCAAGGTCGCTGGATTGTGCACTGCCAGATCGGATACACACCTTGATCACCGTCAAATCGGCATTGCGCAAAAGTCAGCCATGGCGGCACGCCGCTCGTTCGCGGCGCTCAAGCCTCCGCGGCGGTCCGCTTGTCGACTTTGTCGCGCACCAGTTCGATGTGGCTGCGCAAGGTGTAGAGCATGTCGGAAAACGCCAGCGGTGTCGGCAGATGGTGGACGTCGGACTCGATCGCATCGAGCCGCGCCAACCATTCGGCGCGCGTGTGCCGGGAGGCATCCTGCTCGACCTCCGCTTCCAGGAACTTCAGTTCGCCGTAACGGCGGTAGATGCGGGAACGAATCCGCCAGCCATAGAGAGCCGGCGCCAGGCGCATGATCGGCAGCAGCAGCGCGACAACCGGAATGAGCATCACCACCAGCCGATCGATCAGCGTGGCGGCCCAGAACGGAAGGTAGCGCTGCAGGAAGGGCTTACCGGACTTGTAATGGCGCTCGGCCTCCTTGGAGAGCGGGAAACCGACGGCGACGGCACGCGGGAAATCGCCCGGCTTGTGGAAGACCCCCGGCCCGCCGTGTGTTTCTGCCGCCGCCTGCATCAACAGGTCGACCAGAGCCGGATGGATATCCTCCCTCACCAGCAGCGTCGCCGTTGCCGCCACCATGGTGACGTCGGCCGGCGGGATATCGCGCCCGATATCGACGGCACCGCGCGGCAGCACGATCTTCGACAGATAAGGCAAGCGCCGCGCATAGGCATCGGCATGCGCCAGGCTCATCAGCTTGACGCCATCGGTGAACAGCAGCGACCACACCGCCGCCGACTGGGTCGGACCGGCCACGAAGGCGGCATCGATCTCGCCCTTGCGGAACTTCTCGACCAGAGCCAGACCGCCCGTGTCGATCAATGTTGAGTTGCCGGCATCGATGCCATTTGCGCTGAGCACCTCCAAGGCCAGATGCCGGGTGCCGCTCCCCGGCCCGCCGACGGCGATCCGCCTGTCCCTCAGTTGCAGAACCTGATCCAGCTTGCCTGTCGGCGCGATACCGGCACGGTAGAACACCCACAACGGCTCGTAGTAGAACGCTCCCAACGATTCGAGCGTATCGCCTTCCTGCGGTTCGCCCGTGCCGCCCTGGAAGAAGCCGGCATCGATTTCCTGTTCACCGCTGCGCAGGCGCGCCAGATTGTCGAGCGATCCTCCTGACGGTTTTTCGACGACCTTGATATCGTAGCGGGCCAGAACGTCCGCGTAGAGCGACGTAAACCGCTGATAGGCACCGCCATCCGCCCCGCTGCTGACGACCAGCGTATCGGGAGGGGCCGGCCTTATGAACCGCGAAGCCGCCCAGAATCCGGCGAGCAGAATCAGCACCAGCGGCACGGCAACGACCAAGATGTCGCGTAGTGAATACTCGCTGAGCGGGCGGCGCTTCCTGGATGGGCTGGTCGTATGGGGTGCCATGAATAGCTGCTGAGAATGCGTGGTGGATTCGTTCCATATTATCCCGGATCGTTTTCCTTCAACGCGTA
Source organism: Rhodocyclaceae bacterium (assembly GCA_016880655.1). GTDB lineage: Bacteria > Pseudomonadota > Gammaproteobacteria > Burkholderiales > Rhodocyclaceae > Fen-999. Next base: position 4,421 of record JAEHDA010000296.1, on the reverse strand, counting down.
TGGGTTTCAGCGACAGTATTGACTTTCGTAAAGCGAGTACTACGATAAACGCGGTTGTTGAAGGGCAAACCCGCCGAAAGTCGGGGGCGCAAAGCTACGGGGCTAACGAGAGCACTCTCCAAGCCAGCCGGGCCGCCGGGATGTCGCAATGACATGTCGTGATCGGTTCACCGCTTTGCATCCCGATTTCCAGGCGCACGAAGGAGATCGCGATGCCGAAACCGGAAATTCACGTCCTGGCTGCCGCCATGGCAGCGTTTCTGGCATTGGCGAGCGTGGGCGCGCACGGCAGGGAACCATCGGTACTTGCGATGCTCTATGCGCCTGCGGACAAGGCCGCAACAGATCCGATGGCCGCCTCTACCAAGGCGGCCGCAACGGATATCAAAAAGAAGAAGTCGAAGCCCGGCAAGGCGAAGTTGCATAGCGGGCTGAACGGCTTCCGCACCCCGGCGCGCCGGGCTCTGGATCGCATCGGCGATGCCGGTTACGGCAATCCACCGGCCAACGGTGCCTGTGCGGCGATTTCCTGGAGCAGCCGGACATGTAGTCAGGCATGGGCTTCCGCAGCAGCGTCGCAGCGCCCGGCACGGGGAGCCGCGGAGGATATCGCCGCGAACGCACCGGACGAAGCCCAGCCGGGCTTGGCTCGTGCCAATCGCGATCTGCCCGGCCTGGTGCCCGGGCGCGAATCCAGCTACAAAGTCTCGCTGAACCTTCCGCTCGGCAGGTACGAGAACGTCCTGCTCCAGGCCAATGTACGCAAGAACGTCTTCAACACGCCGAGCGCCAACGATTCGGCGGTGCGGGCGGACTGGTTGATGCGCTTCTGATTCCGGCAGAAGCATGAACGGCCTCCGAAGAGGCCGTTCAATTGGCGTTGTCCGACGCTTCCGCCTAGAACGGAATATCGTCCTCGAAGTCGTTGAATCCACCGCCCGACGAAGGTGCAGCCGGTTTCGCCGGGGCTGCCCGGCCAGCGCCGCCGCCTTCCTTGGGGGCGAAATCGCCCATGCCCTCGCGACGGCCGAGCATCTGCATCTCGTTGGCTTCGATTTCCGTGGTGTAGCGCTCCTGGCCCTCCTTGTCGGTCCACTTGCGCGTGCGGATGCGGCCTTCGAGGTAAACCTGCGAGCCCTTCTTCAGGTATTGCCCGGCAATCTCGGCCAGCTTGCGGTAGAAGACCACGCGGTGCCACTCGGTGATTTCCTTCTTTTCCCCGGACTGCTTGTCCTTCCACGACTCGGTGGTGGCCAGACGGATGTTGCACACCGCATCGCCGTTCGGCATGTAGCGGGTTTCCGGATCTGCACCCAGATTGCCGACCAGGATGACCTTATTGACCGATGCCATACATCTTCTCCTTGTTGTCAGGACTTGACGTCCAGTATGCCATGCGCGGGCGTCGCCTTCGCGGCTGCCGGCCGGGCCGCCACCGGCGGCATGGTCAGCGCGATCCACAGCCAGACCGCGACGAGAAACGCCGCGCCGACGAACACCGCCTCTGCGCCATGGTGCTTGGCCAGCCAGCCACCCAGCGCGCCACCGAGAAAGAGACCGAGGGCCTGGGTCGTATTGTAGACGCCCAGCGCCGCACCCTTGGCGCGCGGATGAGCGACGCGGGAGATCAGCGAGGGCAGCATGGCCTCGAGGATGTTGAAGGCGACAAAGAACGAGAGGAGCGCCGCTGCGATCGCCCAGAAGCTGCCGCCGCCCAGCGCGAAGCCCGTCTCGGTCAAGAGCAGCAGCAGGATGGCGGCGACGAACACCCCCTTGAGGCGGCCGCGCCGCTCGGCATAAATGATCGCCGGCACCATCAGGGCGAACGAGACCAGCACCGCCGGCAGGTAGACTTTCCAGTGCTGCGCCACCGGCAGGTCGCCGCTCGCGACCAACAATCCCGGCACGACGACGAACATGGCCATCTGCACGAGATGCAGGGTGAAAATGCCGAAGTTGAGCCGCACGAGCCGCGAGTCGAACAGCACCTCGCGGAAGGGCACGGCCGGGCCCGGGTGCGGTGGCGGCGCAGGCGGCACGACATGGGTGACGAGGCCGATCGCGGCGAGCGCCAGAATGGCCGTCATCCAGAAGATGCCGGCCATGCCGACCAGCGCGTAGAGCGCCGGTGCCGCCACCAGCGACAGCGCGAAGACCAGGCCGATCGACGAGCCGATCATCGCCATCACCTTGGTGCGGTGCTGCTCGCGCGTGAGGTCGGCCGCCAGCGCGGTGACGGCGGCGGAGATCGCCCCGGCACCCTGTATCACGCGGCCGGCGATGGTCCAGGCGATGTCCTGCGCCAGAGCGGCGACGGCGCTGCCGGCAGCGAACAACAGCAGGCCGAAGACGATAACGCGCTTGCGGCCGAAGGCATCGGAGGCCATGCCGAAAGGAATCTGGAACATCGCCTGGGTCAGGCCGTAGGCGCCGAGGGCGATGCCGACCAGCGCCAGGTTGTCGCCGCCCGGAATGCCAGCGGCATGAATGGCGAACACCGGCAGGATCAGGAACAGCCCCAGCATGCGCAGCGCGAAGATTGCCGCCAGCGATGCGCCTGCGCGCCGCTCGTCGCGGGTCATGGGATCGTTGGCCGGGGATAGCATGCCGAATGGCTTTGGTAAAACGGGTCGCGTATATTAGCAGGTCGACTACCCACTTCCGTGACTCATGGACGAGATCAAGATCCGCGGCGCCAGGACGCACAATCTCAAGAACATCAACCTGGACCTGCCCCGCAACAAGCTGACCGTGATCACCGGCCTGTCCGGTTCCGGCAAGAGTTCGCTGGCCTTCGACACGCTCTATGCGGAGGGGCAGCGCCGCTATGTCGAGAGCCTTTCCGCCTACGCCCGCCAGTTCCTGCAACTGATGGAAAAGCCGGACGTCGACCTCATCGAAGGCCTCTCGCCGGCGATTGCCATCGAACAGAAGGCGACCAGCCACAACCCCCGCTCCACCGTGGGTACCGTCACCGAGATCCATGATTACCTGCGCCTGCTCTACGCCCGCGCCGGGACGCCGCACTGCCCCGAGCACGGCGACCCGCTGGAGGCGATGAGCATTGCCCAGATGGTCGATCACGTGCTGGCGCTGCCCGAGGACACCCGGCTGATGATCCTCGCCCCGGTGGTCGCCAATCGCAAGGGCGAACAGCTCGACCTGTTCGGCGAATTGAAGGCGCAGGGCTTCGTGCGCCTGCGCGTCGACGGCAAGGTCCACGACATCGATGCGCTGCCGAAGCTGGCCAAGAACAGCAAGCACTCGATCGATGTCGTGGTCGATCGGGTCAAGGTCCGGGCCGACATCCGCCAGCGGCTGGCCGAGAGCTTCGAGACCGCCCTCACCCACGCCGAAGGTCGCGCCGTGGCGGTGGAAATGGACAGCGGTGCAGAGCACCTCTTCTCCGCCAAGTTCGCCTGCCCCCATTGTGGCTACGCGCTACAGGAACTGGAACCGCGCCTGTTCTCGTTCAACAATCCGATGGGCGCCTGCCAGAAATGCGATGGCCTGGGCAGCATCCAGTTCTTCGACCCGGTCCGCGTCGTCGCCTATCCGCACCTGTCGCTCGCTGCCGGCGCGATCAAGGGCTGGGACAAGCGCAACCAGTTCTACTTCCAGATGGTGGAATCCCTGGCGGCGCATTTCGACTTCGACCCGACGATACCGTTCGAGCAGATGGCCGAGGACGTTCAGCGCATGGTGCTGTACGGCTCGGGCCGGGAGCAGATCAAGTTCCGCTACCTCAATGAAAAGGGCACGCGCTTCGATCGCAGCCACACCTTCGAAGGCATCATCCCCAATCTCGAACGACGCTACCGCGAGACGGATTCGCTGATGGTGCGCGAGGAACTGGCCAAGTACCTCAACGCCAAGCCGTGTCCGGACTGTGCCGGCACGCGGCTGCGCCGCGAGGCCCGGCATGTGCTGATCGGCGGCAAGGCCCTGCCCGAAGTGAGCGGCCTGTCGCTGATCCAGTGCCGCGACTTCTTCAACCTGCTGCAAATGAGCGGCCACAAGGCGCAGGTCGCAGAGAAGATCGTCAAGGAGATCACGTCGCGACTGACGTTCCTGATCAATGTCGGCCTCGACTATCTGTCGCTGGATCGCTCCGCCGAGACCCTGTCGGGCGGCGAGGCGCAGCGCATCCGCCTGGCAAGCCAGATCGGCTCGGGCCTGACCGGCGTCATGTACGTACTCGACGAACCGTCGATCGGGCTGCACCAGCGCGACAACAGCCGCCTGCTCGACACGCTGCGCAACCTGCGCGACCTCGGCAACACGGTGATCGTCGTCGAGCACGACCACGAAGCCATCGAATCCGCCGACTACGTCGTCGACATGGGGCCGGGCGCGGGCGAGCATGGCGGCCAGGTAGTCGCCGAGGGCACACCGAAGCAGGTCGCCGCCAATCCGGAATC
>JAEHDA010000295.1 GCA_016880655.1 Rhodocyclaceae bacterium | reverse complement strand
CGGCCGGCCGGTGTATTCCTATCGCTTGTCGGTGGTGCACTTTTGGGCGTTGATCTTCACCTATATGTGGGCTGGTCCGCACCACTGGCACTACACGGCGCTGCCCGGCTGGACGCAGTCGCTGGGCATGATCTTCTCGCTGATTCTGCTGGCGCCGAGCTGGGGCGGCATGATCAACGGCATCATGACCTTGTCGGGTGCGTGGCACAAACTGCGTGACGACCCGATCCTGAAGTTCCTGATCACTTCCTTGTCCTTCTATGGCATGTCCACGTTCGAAGGCCCGATGATGTCGATCAAGACGGTGAACGCGCTGTCGCACTACACAGACTGGACGGTTGGTCACGTGCACTCCGGCGCGCTGGGTTGGGTGGGCATGGTCTCCATCGGCAGCCTTTACTATCTGCTGCCGAAGCTGTTTGGCAAGACCGAGATGTATTCGACCAAGCTGATCAACGTGCATTTCTGGATTGCCACCCTCGGCACGGTGCTCTACATCGCTGCCCAGTGGATTTCCGGTGTCATGCAGGGCCTGATGTGGCGCGCCACCAATGCCGACGGTACGCTGACCTATTCGTTCGTCGAGTCGGTGAAAGCCAGCTACCCGTTCTGGACCATTCGCGTGATCGGGGGCGCCATGTTCCTGATTGGGATGCTCTTGATGGCCTACAACATGTTCAAGACGATTGCTGGTGGCCGGGCGGTCGATGACGCGCTGATTCCCGCGCCTGCCGGCCATCACGCCTAAGAAAGGGAGCCAACATATCATGCTGACTCACGCGCAAATCGAAAAAAGCAACTTCTGGATGATCCTGTTGACCACGCTCTTTGTGAGCGTGGGCGGACTGGTGGAGATCGTGCCGCTGTTCTTCCAGACCTCGACGACCAAGCCGGTGAATGAGCTAGTCAAGCCCTACGACGCGCTGCGTCTCGCCGGTCGGGACATCTACATCCGCGAAGGCTGCTACAACTGCCATTCGCAGATGATTCGTCCCTTCCGTGCGGAGACCGAGCGCTACGGCCACTACTCTGTCGCGGGCGAATATGTCTATGACCATCCATTCCAGTGGGGTTCAAAGCGTACCGGTCCGGATCTGCACCGTGTCGGTGGTCGCTATTCTGACCAATGGCACAAGATCCACCTGCTGAATCCGCGTGACGTGGTGCCGGAGTCGAACATGCCCGCCTATTCCTGGCTTGATCGGCCGTTGAAGGAGCCGGCGATCGGTGCCAAGATGACCGCGCTGCGCATGGTTGGCGTTCCGTACACGGATCAGGAAATCGCCGATGCGCCCAAGAAGCTGGTCAAGGATGACGGCACGCCCTACACGGAGGTTGAGGCGGTTATTGCCTACCTACAGGGCATGGGCCTCGCACTCAAGCAGACACGCTGATCAATAGGCATATGGATATCAACGACTGGCGTTCCCTCACTACGGTGGTGACATTCGCGATATTTGTCGCCATCGTATGGTGGGCGTTCTCTAGCCATCGCAAGCAGGCTTACGACGAGGCCGCGCGCCTACCGTTGGACGACGACGATCAGCCGATCGCTGTCGACGGGGCGCCAGTCAGTCATCCGGACAAGTGAAGGGAAGCGAACATGGACTTCAAAAATACCAGTGACTTCGTAAATGGTTTCTGGAACATGTATGTGGTGGTGCTGGTGCTGGTCAGCGTTGTTGGCTGCGCAGTGTTCCTTTGGATGCAGGGTGCCGCGAAACACAACCCGGGCCAGACCACCGGCCACGTTTGGGACGAGACCCTGGCTGAATACAGCAATCCGCTGCCGAACTGGTGGCGCTGGATGTTTTACATCACGGTGGTGTTTGCCCTGGTTTATCTGGCGTTCTATCCCGGCCTCGGCAACATGGCCGGCTCTTTTGGCTGGACTGCGCGCGGTCAGTACGAAGCGGAGATGAAGAAGGCCGACGAGCAGTACGCGCCGATCTTCAACAAGTTCCTCAAGCAGGACGTTATGGCCGTTGCTGCCAACAGTGAAGCCAAGGAAATGGGCCAGCGCCTGTTCCTGACCTATTGCGCCCAGTGTCACGGTTCCGATGCAAGGGGTGCCAAGAGCTTCCCCAATCTGGCCGACAGTGATTGGCTCTGGGGTGGTACGCCTGACAAGATCAAGGAGACGATTGCCAAGGGCCACGACGCAGTCATGACGCCGAAGGGCACGAAGCCGGATATGGATGCCGAGCAGGTCAAGGATGTGGTCCATTACATTCGCTCCTTGTCAGGACTTCCCAGTGAGTCCATTCGCGCTCAACGCGGCAAGGACCTGTATCCGCAAGCGTGCGCTGCTTGCCACGGCCCCGAAGGCAAAGGTAATTCGGATGCCGGCTACCCGAACCTGACCGACAAGGTCTGGCTCTACAGCAGCCAGGAAGCGGACATGATCGAGACCGTAACCAAGGGCCGGGTGAACCGCATGCCGGCATTCGGTGATTTCCTGGGCGATGCCAAGGTGCATCTGCTGACCGCCTATGTCTGGGGTCTCGGCGGTGGTGTCAAGCTGGAAGCCGGCGCTCCGCCGGCGGCTGACCAGGCTGGCGCGTCCGGAATGGCAGCCGAAAAGCATTAAGTTTCATAATTTGCACTCCCCGGCCTTGCGGCCGGGGAGCCTCTGAATGGCGCGACTTGGGGGAAACGACTGCCGGCAGCCGCCGGCGGCAGGCAACGCGCGCCGGGCAGAGACGTCTTGTTCGAGGTTCTGACCACAATGGCGTGCGAGGGCGTCAGTGTAGACTTCGAATTGCTTTCTGCGTCTCCACTCTTTTGACGATACGAAATAATGACAGCCAATTCCCCCGACACCGCGGCTGAAGCGACCGCTTCCAGTTCCCTTTACGAAGTGCATAAGAAGATTTACCCCAAGGCCGTTACCGGCCTGTTCGCGACTTGGCGCTGGGTTCTCGTCTGGTTTACCCAGGCGCTGTATTACGGCTTGTGCTGGTTGCCATGGAATGGGCGACAGGCGGTCTTGTTTGACCTGGTTGAGCGCAAGTTCTATCTGTTCGGGCTGGTGTTCTGGCCGCAGGATGTTTTCTACCTAGCGGTCCTGCTCATCATCTCGGCGTATGCACTCTTCCTCTTTACGGCGGTCGCCGGCCGACTTTGGTGCGGATACGCCTGTCCACAGACGGTGTACACGGAGATATTTCTCTGGATTGAGCAAAAGATCGAGGGCGATCGCAACGCACGGATGAAGCTGGACGCGGCGCCGATGAATGGTGCCAAGTTGGCCAAGCGCGCGCTCAAGTACGGTCTTTGGGGTCTGCTGTCAATTTGGACCGGCTTTACCTTGGTAGGCTATTTCACCCCGATCAAGACCTTGGCGCAGGAGGCCGTGTCTCTTTCCTTCGGGCCATGGGAGTGGGTCTGGATCGTTTTGTATTCCGGGTTCACCTATGGCTTTGCAGGTCATCTGCGCGAGCAGGTTTGCAAGTACATGTGCCCCTATGCCCGCTTCCAGGGTGTGATGTTCGACCCGGATACGCTTGTCATCACTTATGACGAGGAGCGAGGCGAACCACGCGGCACGCGCAAGAAGAGCGCCGATCACAAGGCCGAGGGCCTCGGGCACTGCGTCGATTGCGGCCTTTGTGTGGCAGTTTGCCCCACGGGCATCGATATCCGCAAAGGTCTCCAGTACGAATGCATCGGTTGCGCCGCCTGCATCGACGTTTGCGATCAGGTCATGGACAAGATGGCTTACCCGAAGGGATTGATCCGCTACTCCACCGAAAACGCACTGGCCAAGCATTGGGGCGCCAAGGATATCGTCAGTCATGTGGCCCGCCCGCGGATCCTGTTGTATAGCGCGATTCTGGTTGCCATCACCGTCGCCTGGATATGGGGCTTGGCGACCAAGCCATCTCTGCGGGTAGACGTTATTCGGGATCGAATGACCCTGGCGCGAGAGGTCGAAGACGGTTTGATCGAAAATGTATTTCGCCTCCAGGTCATGAACGTGTCCGAGACACGGCAACGCTATGCCGTCAGTGTGACAGGGCTGGAAAGGATCGCGTTGATGGGTGAACCGATCATCGAACTGGCTTCGGCGAGCAACAAGAACATCACTTTTCAGGTTCGCGTGCCGCCGGAATCGGCGGGCAAGGGCTCCCACACAATCTATTTCGATGTCAAGTCGCTGGCCGATGAGAAAGTGGCGGTCCACGAAAAGGCGATTTTCCTGATGCCATGAGCAAGAACATGCAAACACAAACCGCAAAACCCTGGTATCGCGAGCCTTGGCCGTGGTACCTGATGTCCGGACCTTTCATTGTTGTGGTGGCGGCGCTGATTACCGCCTGGATCGCCTATTCCACCAGCGATGGCCTGGTCACCGATGACTACTACAAACAGGGGCTCGTCGTGGATCGGACTCTCGCACGCAGCCAGGAGGCCGCTCGTCTCGGCCTGGAAGTGAGGGCGCGATTCACTGCCGAGGGCGTCGACCTCGGCCTGAGCGCGGCTGCCGACAGCAACTTCGTACCACCAAAGGTGCTTACTCTCACCCTCTCTCATCCCACGCGCGCAGGTTTGGACCAGACGGTGACGCTGAATGAGATGAATGCACGCTATGCCGGCAAGATCAGATTGCCGGCATCCGGCCACTGGCTTGTCCTCGTCGAGGATGAAGCAAAGACGTGGCGCCTGATGGGTAATGTTCTATTGCCGACATCAGGCGATACGGTGATCGGCGGCCGTGAGCCAGCCGATATTCGCAGTCATTGATGACAGGGGAGAACGAGTATGGTCGCAATCAAGATGCTGTTCGGTACTGACATTGGCTTGCTGAGCGTGTTTACCATCGGATTCATTATCCTCATGGCCATTTTCCTCTATGGCTATGCGAAAAGGCACATGGAAGAGGATGCGCGCAACGCGAAGTAACGCTGGCTAGCACGACATCCGGGGCGTCAGCTACGCCCCGGGGTTCTTCTCAGCGATCCGGCCCGACGCCGATCGGTGGCGGCGCCAAATTGACGATGCGGGAAAACAGGTTGCGAAATTCATGATCGGGTTCGCCGCCGAAGCGTGGATCACCGTTCTCGCTAAACGCCCGGGCAATCTCAGCCCAGTCCTCAGGCTGCAAATGCGCACGGGCGAGCGGTATCAACACTTTCTCCTCGGTGGCCATGTGTTGCCATGCCTCGTCCATCAGCTTGTCCACGGCCGTCGAGAATAGTACGAGTCCATCAGGCATCCCTGCTTCCAGGCGTGCCAGCGCATGTTCCAGATTTCGACCGAGTTGGCTGCTCTCGGCGTGTTGTCGTTCCAGCAATTCAAGAACGCTATCCGCTTCGCGCGTCCGCTTGCGAAGCAACGTGAACAGATAAGCGCTTTCTTTCGGGTTGTGCAGCTTTTCGGAAAAGGCATCCAGATAATAGAGCATGGCGCCGAGCAGTCGAAAATCCGGAGCCTTGCCACGTTCCCGCATTTCTCGTACCAAATGCCGAAGTCCATGCAGCACCGCAACCAGAGATCGGTGCTCATCCAGGATGATGTCAATCGCCTCGTTCAGCATGGCCGAAAGGCTATCGATATACCAATACCGGTGTCTTGGAATGGGCCAGCACCTTCTGTGTTTCCGATCCCAACAACAGTCCGCTGATACCGCGTCGCCCATGGGATGCCATGAAAATCAGGTCGCAGCCCGCGACTGCCGACGCCTTGATAATCGCCTCATAGGGTATGTCGCTGACCTCGGAAATCGTGGCAAATTCAATGCCGGAATTCCGAGCCACCGCTTCGGCTTGGGACAATATCTCTTCTGCCTGCCGATCGGCGATATCCGCAAACTTCTCAGGAGTTGTCGGATCGATCAAGGCGCCTTCGCCATAGAAGGCAACCGGGTAGTCAGGCTTTGCAAAGAAAAAGGTTACCTTCGCCCCTACCTCCTTGGCAAGCGCAACGGCGTGTTGCACAGCTTGAAAGGAGAGCTGTGATCCGTCGGTAGGAACCAGAAAATGCCTGAACATATCTATCTCCTCTCGGTCACAATCCAGATTCAATTATCCGAACCATGGCTGCTGATCCGTTGATGCACGTCAATGTCGCGGATGTGTCCTTGCACACAATGATAGCCGATTATGCGCATTACCTTTCTTGGTGCCGCCCGTGAAGTAACCGGTTCGTGTTTCCTTATCGAAGCGGGTGGAAGTCGCTTCTTGGTGGACTGCGGCATGTTTCAGGGCGGGCGCGACGCCTATCGCCGCAACCTGTCAGCGCTGGCATTCGAGTTTCCCGTCAAAGACCTTGATTTCGTATTGCTGACCCATGCCCATATCGATCACTCCGGGCTGCTGCCAAGGCTGGTTTCTTTGGGCTTTCGAGGACCTGTATACGCGACGCCCGCAACATGTGACTTGGCAGCCGTGCTTCTCCTTGATTCCGCCCATATCCAGGAAAAGGAGGCGGAGTGGGAGAATCGCCATCGACATGCCAGTCACGCAAAACGGGGATGGGAGCTGGCGCCACTATATACAGTCAATCAGGCACGCGAGTGCCTTCGTCAACTGCGGTCAGTCGAGTACGACAAGCAATGGCAGCCTCATTCGGGAATTCAGGTCAGGTTTAGAGACTCAGGGCACATTCTGGGGTCGGCAATCATCGAACTGTGGCTGACTGACGGCAATCGAACTACAAAGGTCGCATTTTCGGGTGACCTTGGTCAGCCGAATCGTCCAGTGCTTCGGGATCCGACCCCAATCTGCGATGCAGATGTGCTGGTCGTCGAGTCCACATACGGGAACCGGACACACAAGAACATCGCCGACACCGAGGATGAGCTGGTTCATGCCATTGAAGACACTCTCGCCCGCAAGAAGGGAAATGTCATCCTGCCGGCCTTCGCGGTCGGAAGAACCCAGGAGGTGCTCTTTATCTTGATGGATTTGGTACGTCGCGGCCGTCTGCGACCGATTACGGTATACGTGGATTCGCCGATGGCGGAGTCGGCTACGGAATTGACGCTTGGCTATCAGGACCTGCTCGATGCGCAGGCCAAGGAATTGATCGATTGGCATCGTCAACATCCCGATCTCCCCCGCATTCGTTTTGTGCGCGAGGTAGATGATTCAATTGCGCTCAATAAGATCACCTCAGGGGCGGTTGTTATCGCGGCAAGCGGAATGTGCGATGCCGGTCGCGTCAAACATCATTTGCGCCATAACCTTTCCCGCAGAGAGTGTTCGGTAGTGATAACCGGTTTCCAGGCGGCGGGCACGCTTGGGCGCCGCCTGGTTGACGGGGCGCGTCGAGTCCGGATCTTTGGCGAAGAGCTTCCTGTTCGGGCCGACATCTACACGATTGGAGGTCTTTCGGCACACGCTGATCGCGATGCACTGCTTGCGTGGCTTGGTCATTTCGACCGGCCGCCGCGGCATTGCTTCGTAGTCCATGGCGAAGCGGACACCGCAGCGATCTTCGCGGAGGCTGTGCGCGCACTGGGATGGCCTGATGTTGTCGTTCCCGGCAAAGGCGAAGTCAGAGAGCTTGGAGAGACGAGCGGTTCATGAGGCGATCCAACGAGAACCGGTCGGCTCAATCGGTCTGGAAATCGGTAGATCAGACGATAACCACGAATATTGACCCGATGGGCGTCGCCGTGCCGTTGATGCACGCCCAATTGGCGTGGATGATGCACCCGCAGGAACTGGCCGAGACAGCGGCCCAATTCTCCAGCAAGATGCTGGCCCTGCATTGGCATTCATGGCTGCGCGCCTTCGGCATGCGCAGCGAGGATGTCGAGTCCCCTAATCCGGACGACACGCGCTTTGTGGATCCGATCTGGACCGAGTCTGCCAGCTGGGACATCGCCAAAGAATGGTACTTGGTGAGTACCCACCACATTCAGGACATGCTCTATGCGACGCCCGGGCTTTCCGGCCGGGAGCGCCGCCGGGCAGCGTTCTGGTGGCGAAAATGGTTGAACGCGATGGCGCCGACCAATTTCCTGTTGACCAATCCGGTTGCCATTCGCAAGGCTGTCGAAAGCAATGGCGATAGCCTGATTCGCGGCGTGCAAAACTTTCTCGCCGATCTCCAGGCTGGCACGATCCGCATGACCAATCCGGATGATTTCCAAATTGGCCGAAATTTGGCTATGACGCCGGGGAAAGTCGTGTTCCGGAATCACTTGCTCGAAATCATCCACTATGCACCGAGTCAGGCAAACGTACATGCGGTGCCACTGGTGATCATTACCCCCTGGATCAACAAGTTTTACATACTTGATCTCAACCCCAGGAAGAGCATGGTGAAGTACCTGGTCGACCAGGGTTTCGATGTATTCATTACAAGCTGGAAGAATCCGGACGAGAGATTGAGGGCGGTCACCTTCGATGACTATCTGACCGAAGGTATCGACAGGATTGTCAGCGTGGCCTGTTCGATCTCCGGGTCCGCTACTGTCAACGCTGTCGGCTATTGCATCGGCGGTGCGGCATTGGCTACGTACATGGCGTGGGCGAATCGTCACTATGGTCATGACAATGTTCCCGTTGCCTCCGCAACCTTCTTTACGACGCTGACTGACTATCATAGTCCGGGCGACATCGAGGTGTTTCTCGACGAGAGCAGCATCGGTTGGCTATCGAAGGCAATGGACCGGAAGGGATACCTCGATGGGCGGGAGATGGCCGCGGCTTTTCGCCTGCTGCGCTCGAATAGCCTGATCTGGCACTATGTCGTGCACGGCTATCTATACGGGGAAACACCCCCATCGTTTGACGTTCTCTACTGGAACATGGATACCACGCGCATGCCGGCCACCATGCACAAGTGGTATTTGCAGGAGTTCTATCTCCACAACGCATTGATCAAGAAGGATGCGCTGACGGTGGCGGGGGCGCCAATCGATCTGGAGCAAGTTGTTCAACCGATCTACGCCGTTGCGGCCGCTGACGACCATATTGCACCATGGAAACAGGCATTCCGGCTCAACAACTTCGTAGCCGGATCGACGCGATTCGTCCTGTCAAGTTCCGGGCATATCCTCGGTATCATCAATCCGCCAGTCAGGCCACCCAAGCGCGAGTATTGGGTAGCAGAAAGCGCACGTCACGACTCTGCCGACAGTTGGCGGGAGCGCGCGGAATTCCGATCAGGCTCGTGGTGGGAAGACTGGATTTCCTGGCTGCGTCCCTTGTCAGGCAAAGCGGGCAAGCCGCCAGCGATGGCCAACATAACCTACCCTGCGCTTATCGACGCGCCAGGCAGCTATGTGTTGGAACGCTAGCACGCTGCGAGGCACCGGGTATTTCGGGGATCGGCTATCATTAACAATTTTCACCCCGACACTGCCGGAGGGGCGAGCCGCGAGGGGGCGGGACCAGAATCATGAATTGCGTCGATGATTTCCGTCTGAGGCTTGGAAGCCGCGAGTTGGTGCCGATTGTGATCGGTGGCATGGGCGTGGATATTTCAACGGCGGAACTGGCGCTGGAGGCTGCACGCCTCGGTGGGGTCGGACACATTTCCGATGCGATGGTACCGACCATTTCCGATCGACGCTTCAAGACGAGCTTCGTCAAGGACAAGCTCAAGCTCCACAAGTACAACGTTGCCAACAGCGACAAGTCGAGCGTTCGCTTCGACCTCGGGCACTTGGCTGAAGCAACTCGCCTCCACGTCGGTCGAACCATGGACGAGAAACGCGGTGACGGGATGATCTTCATCAACTGCATGGAAAAGCTGACGATGAATGCGCCGAAGGAAACACTGCGTGTTCGGCTGTCGGCAGCTTTGGATGCGGGAATCGACGGCATTACTCTGGCTGCCGGCCTTCACCTTGGTTCGTTCGCCCTGATCGAGGACCATCCTCGATTCCGAGATGCCCAACTTGGCATCATCGTTTCCTCGTTGCGTGCGCTGCAACTCTTCTTGCGCAAGAATGCCCGCCTCAACCGCTTGCCGGACTTCGTTGTCGTCGAAGGGCCTCTAGCAGGGGGACACCTCGGTTTCGGAATGGATTGGGCCAAGTATGACCTGGCCACGATCACTGCCGAGATACTGGAATGGCTGAAAACCGAGGGGCTGGCCATTCCGCTGATTCCCGCCGGCGGCATTTTCACCGGCAGCGATGCTGCCGGTTTTCTGGAGCATGGGGCGGCGGCCGTCCAGGTTGCGACCAGATTTACAGTCGCGCGCGAGTGCGGCCTGCCGGAAGATGTCCAGCAGCAGTATTTCAAGGCCAATGAAGGCGACATCGAAGTCAACGGCATTTCGCCAACCGGGTACCCGATGCGAATGCTGAAGAGCAGCCCGGCAATCGGCGATGGTATCCGCCCCAATTGCGAGGCATTCGGTTACCTGCTTGATTCGTCAGGGCGCTGTGACTATATCGAAGCGTACAACCGTGAGGTCGCCAGTCATCCGGAGGCAAGGAAGGTTTCCGTGATGGACAAGACCTGTCTATGCACGCACATGCGGAATTTCGAATGCTGGACCTGCGGTCATTACACCTATCGATTGAAAGACACGACTCGGCAGCGGGCGGACGGGAGTTACGAGATTCTGAGCGCTGAACACATCTTCCACGACTATCTGTTCAGCAAGGACGGGAAGATCGCGTTGCCGGATTAGGGTGGATCAGGCTGGCGGGTGCGTCAGCAACTGCTTAAGTGGACCGATATCCAGGATGCGTATGTGTTTCTGCTGGACACTGATGAATCCCTCTTCCTGGAACCGGGAGAATGCCCGGCTGACCGTCTCCAGTTTCAGCCCCAAGTAGGAACCGATTTCCTCACGTGTCATGCGCAGGTGAAATTCCTGAGGTGAATAACCTCGGGCGGTAGATCGTTGTGACAGATTCAGCAGAAAGGCAGCCAGGCGTTCCTCCGCGCGCATGGTGCCAAGAAGCATCATTACGCCATGATCCCGGACGATCTCCCGGCTCATCACCTTGTGGAAATGGTGTTGAAGCGCCTCGATTTCCCTGGATAACACTTCCAGTTGCGCGAACGGGATGACGCAGACTTCGCTGTCTTCCAAGGCAACCGCGTTACAGGTATGGTTTTCTGTGCTGATGCCGTCCATGCCGAGAATCTCGCCGGCCATTTGGAAACCGGTTACCTGATCGCGGCCGTCTTCAAGCAGAACGTCAGTCTTGAAGAATCCGGTCTTGATGGCATAGATCGCCTCGAACGGCTCGCCTGCGCGGTAGAGATGCTGGCCGCGCTTGATCCGGCGGCGTGATGCCACCATGTGATCAAGCTTGAGAATTTCCGCCTCGGACAAGCCGAAGGGCAGGCACAACTCACGCAGGTTGCACTGTGAGCACGCGGCCTTCAGGGATGTGATCGTCAGGGGTATGACATTTTGATTTTGCCCCTGGTCCGATGGGCTTTTGATCTGCGTCAAAACCCCTTCATCCTCGTTCCGGCATCTTTGGCCTTCGCCGCTTGCGCGCATCGGCACCTATTCCTATTCCTGATGTTGAGCAACTTTCAAGAGCTGATTTTCGACCCGCAACTCATTCGTCGTTTCGACGTCAACGGACCGCGGTATACATCCTACCCAACAGCCGATCGCTTTGTAGAGGCATTCGATGCCGAAGCCTATCGATCCTGGCTCGGGCGGCGCACGATCGGTGGAATCAGCCGACCTCTGTCATTATACGTCCACATCCCGTTCTGCAATACGATCTGCTACTACTGCGGCTGCAACAAGATCATTACCAAGGATCACGGCCGTTCGGCCAAGTACATCAAGTACTTGGGGCGCGAACTGGCGATGCAGGCGGAGGCATTGGACGGCAGCCATGATGTGATCCAGCTTCATTGGGGCGGTGGTACGCCGACCTTCCTTTCCGACGACGAAATGCGTCGTCTGATGGATCTGATCAATACGCACTTCCGGCTGCTGCCCAACGGCGAGTACTCGATCGAAGTCGATCCGCGCAAGGTCGACCGCGAGAACGTCAAGCTCCTGGCTGACCTTGGCTTCAACCGCATGAGCGTCGGTGTACAGGATTTCGAGCATTCAGTTCAAGTAGCGGTCAATCGTGTCCAGACGCTCGACGAGACCCGTGCGGTCATTGAGGCCGCGCGCGAATTCGGTTTCAAGTCGGTTTCCGTCGATCTGATCTACGGTCTGCCGAAACAGAATGTCATTGGTTTCAATCACACCCTGGACGAAGTCATCAAACTCTCGCCCGACCGCCTGTCCGTCTACAACTACGCGCATCTGCCGGGCCACTTCAAGCCGCAGCGCCGCATCAGCGAGGCCGAACTTCCTTCTGCGGACGCCAAGCTACAGATTTTGCAGATGGCCATTCGGCGGCTGACCGACGCCGGTTATGTCTTCATCGGCATGGACCACTTTGCCAAGCCGGAGGATGAACTGGCTGTCGCGCAGCGCCAGGGCAGACTGCATCGGAACTTCCAGGGCTACTCGACCCACGCGGAGGCGGACCTGCTTGCCTTCGGCGTATCGTCGATCAGCAAAGTCGGGCCGACGTATGGCCAGAATTTCCGCACGCTCGACGAGTACTACGACAGCCTCGATCGGGGCATCCTGCCCGTGATGCGCGGGCTGGAACTGACGGCTGATGACTTGTTGCGGCGTTCGATCATCCAGGCGCTCATGTGTCATTTCGAGCTGTCGCTCGAGTCCATAGAGATCGCGCACCTGATCGACTTCAAGTCGTACTTCGCCTCCGAACTTGCCGACCTCAAGGCCATGGAAGAGGCCGGCCTGCTACAGATCGAGGACCGCTGGATCAGTGTGCTGCCCAAGGGCCGCATGCTGGTGCGCGCCATTGCCATGGTTTTCGATCGCTACCTGCGCGCGGACCGCGAGCGCGCACGCTACTCCAAGGTCATCTAGCCGTTGTCCGAAGCCGGCTACGCAGCGATCTTCCTGGTAGGCTTGCTGGGGGGCACCCATTGCGTCGGCATGTGTGGCGGCATCGTCGGTGCGCTGGCGGCACAAGGGACCGATGGCCGGCGGGGCTGGCCGCTTCACCTCGCCTACAACATCGGCCGCATTCTGAGTTACTCACTTGCCGGTGCGCTGGTCGGCGCCATCGGCGGTCTCGGCCTCGCGTTCGGGCCGGTTGCCACCGTGCAGTTGGTTTTCTATGTTCTGGCAAACCTGATGTTGGCGGCGCTTGGCTTCTACCTGATGGGTTTTACGCGCACCTTGGCGTTTGCCGAGCGCATCGGACAGTCGCTCTGGAACCGGATCCGACCGCTGACCGGCCGATATCTGCCGGTGCGCAGCGTCGGGCAGGCTCTGCCGCTCGGCATGCTGTGGGGCTGGCTCCCTTGCGGTTTGGTGTATAGCGTGCTGGCGAACGCTCTGGTATCCGGATCGGCGGCGCGCGGCGCGCTGGCAATGGCGGTGTTCGGTTTGGGTACGCTGCCGAATCTGTTGCTGGCCGGCATACTTGTTACGCGCTTTCGCCGCTTTGCCCAGTCACCGGTCGCGCGGGCCATCTCCGGGTTATTGGTCCTGGGGTTCGGCTTGTACGGGCTCTACAACGCGGTCACCATGGGGGCGTTGCTCTGGCGCGGACAGGTGTCCGCGGGGTAAAATCAGCTGTTCCTAATATAAAAGCCCACGGAGAGCACCAATGGCCGCTACCCCTCATGACCTGGTCGTCGAAGCCAAGTCGCAAATCAAGGAAGTCGGCACTGCCGACGCCCAAAGCTTGCTTGGCAAGCGCATCGTCATCGATGTGCGCGAATACGACGAGTACGCTGCCGGCCATCTGCCCGGCGCGATCAACATTCCGCGCGGCGTGCTCGAATTCAAGATCGGCATGGTGCCCGAGTGCGCCAACAAGTCCGGCGCCTTCCTGGTCTACTGTCGGACCAGTGGTCGTGCCGCGCTGTCGGCGGTACAGCTCCAGAAAATCGGCTACGAGAACATAATCTCCATGGCGGGCGGCTACGAGGTCTGGAGCAACGAGGGTCGGCCGACCGAGAAACCAGAGCCAATCAACTTCGAGTAAGCCATGACTTCCGCAGCCCCGGACAGCACCGTGGCTACCGTGGAGATCGCCGTCGGTGGCATGACTTGTGCCGCCTGCTCTGCGCGCATCGAGAAGCAGCTCAACAAGCTGCCCGGCGTCGAGGCGGCGGTCAACCTTGCCGCCGAACGTGCGCATGTTCGTTACGCACCCGAGCTTGTCGACGTCGACAAGATCCTGGCCACCGTCGTCAAGACCGGCTTCGCCGCGACGATTTCAACCGCCGATACCCACGACGAGGAGAAGGCGAGAAAACTCGCGGCCTACCGCGCGGAAGTGAAGCGCTTCTGGATCGCTGCCGCGCTGACCTTGCCGCTGGTCGGCCAAATGTTCTTCATGTTTGGCAGCGGCGCCGATGTCCACGCCGACGTATTGCCGCGCTGGCTGCAATTCGCGCTGGCGACTCCCGTGCAGTTCTGGATCGGCTGGCGCTTCTACGTCGGCGGATTCAACGCCATCCGCGGCGGTTCCGGCAACATGGACGTCCTTGTGGCGCTCGGCACCAGCATGGCCTGGTTGTACAGCACTGCCGTAACAGCCCTTGGCCTGCATCAGCACGTGTACTTCGAGGCGTCGGCGACGGTGATCACACTGGTGCTGATGGGCAAGATCCTCGAGGCGCGCGCCAAGGCGAAGACTTCGGCGGCCATCGAGGAGCTGATGAAGCTCCAGCCGCAGACGGCCCACGTCGAGCGTAACGGCACGCTGGTCGAGGTGCTGGTCGGTACCTTGATTCCCGGCGACGTCTTCGTCGTGCGCGCCGGCGAATCGGTGCCGGTGGACGGCGAGGTAGTCGACGGCTCGTCGAGCATTAATGAGGCGATGTTGACCGGCGAGAGTTTGCCGCTGGCGAAGAATCCCGGCGACAAGGTGTTCGCCGCCACCATCAATGGCGATGGCTTGCTCCGCTGCAAAGCCACGGGTGTCGGCAGCCACACCATGCTGGCCGGCATCATCCGCCTGGTCGAGCAGGCGCAGGGCTCGAAGGCGCCGGTGCAGAGGCTCGCCGACCGTATCGCCGCCATCTTCGTCCCGGTTGTGACGGCCATCGCCCTCGTTACGTTCGTCGGCTGGTGGTGGTATGACGGAGACTTCACCTACGCGCTCATCAACGCCGTCGCGGTGCTGGTGATCGCTTGTCCCTGTGCGCTCGGCCTGGCGACGCCAACGGCGATCATGGTCGGTACGGGGCAGGGCGCCAGGGCCGGCGTGCTGATCCGCAACGCGCAGGCGCTCGAACTCGCGGAGAAGATCGACGTGCTGGCAGTCGACAAGACCGGCACGCTGACCGAGGGGCGTCCTGCCGTGGCTGACTCTTTCCCGGCGGCGGGCGTTGCGGGGCGCGAACTGCTGCGCCTTGCCGCCAGCCTCGAACTGGCCTCGACGCATCCGCTGGCGGCCGCCATCGTCGCGCGCGCCAAGGCGGAGGGACTCGAACTGACGATGCCGCAGGATGTCGAGACGACCGCCGGCCGTGGCCTTGCCGGCTCGGTCGCCGGACGCAGGTTCATGATCGGCTCGCCCGACTGGCTGGCCGGGCAGGGCGTGCCGCTCCCGGAAAGTCAGCCGTGGCGACACGCCACCTTCAGCGTCGTGGCGCTGGCTGAAGCCGGCCGCTGGCTGGGCGCAATCGGCGTGGCCGATCCGTTGCGGCAGTCGTCGCGCGAGGCCGTCGCCCGCCTGCAGCAACTGGGCGTCGAGGTCGTCATGCTGACCGGCGACAATGCCGCGACGGCAGCAGCCATTGCCGGCGAGGCGGGCGTCGCCCGCTTCGAGGCGAACGTGCTGCCGGGCGACAAGGCCGCGGCGGTGCAGAAGCTGAAGGCCGGCGGCAAGCGGGTCGGCATGGCTGGCGACGGCATCAACGACGCACCGGCGCTGGCGGCGGCGGATGTCTCCTTCGCCATGGGTGCGGGCTCCGATGTGGCGATGGAAGCGGCCGATGTCACCCTTATGCGCAACGACCTCAAGGGGGTGGCCGACGCGATCGACCTGTCGCGCGCGACCCTGGCCAAGATCCGCCAGAACCTGTTCTGGGCCTTCATCTACAATGTGTTGGGGATCCCGGCGGCGGCGCTTGGCTTGCTCAATCCCGTCATCGCCGGTGCGGCCATGGCCATGAGTTCCGTCTCGGTGGTCAGCAATTCGCTACTGCTCAAGCGGTGGCGTGCGGAGAAATGAATATGGAAACAATCGTTTTGAAAGTGAGTGGCATGTCCTGCGGCGGTTGCGTGAAGAGCGTCACCGGCGTGCTGGAAGCCCTGCCGGGTGTGGCGAAGGCCGCGGTATCGCTGGAGAAGGCCGAGGCCGTCATCAGCTACGAGGCAGGCCAGGTTGGTCGCGAGCAGATGGTCCAGGCCATCGACGATGCCGGCTTCGAGGCAAGCTGATTCGAGGCGAGCCGCACGGGTGTCATTCGCCCGATTTATGGCAGTGCAACATAACGATATAATCCCCGTTTTTCCAGGAGAGCCCCGTGGGTCTTGATCGCGTTCCTTCCGGCAAGGATCTGCCGAACGATTTCAACGTTGTCATCGAGATTTCGATGCATGCCGAGCCGATCAAGTACGAAGTGGACAAGGAGTCCGGGGCTGTCTTCGTCGACCGTTTCATGTCGACCGCCATGCACTATCCCTGCAACTACGGCTATATCCCGCACACCATCGCCGGCGACGGCGATCCCGTGGATGTGCTGGTGCTGTCCCAGTTCGCGCTGCCACCCGGCGTGGTGGTGCGCTGCCGTCCGATCGGCATGCTCAAGATGACCGACGAGGCGGGCGAGGACGCCAAGCTGCTGGCGGTGCCGGTCGACAAGCTGACGCCGATGTACCGCAGCGTCACCTCGCCGCGCGACCTGCCGCAGATCCTGCTCGACCAGATCTCGCACTTCTTCGAGCACTACAAGGACCTCGAACCGGGCAAGTTCGTCAAGGTCCAGGGCTGGGGCGATATCGAGGATGCCAAGCGCGAGATCATGCAGGGCGTCAAGACCTACAACGAGGCCAAGGAAAAGCCCGCGTTCTGACGCGCCTGCGCGGGTATAGTCGGCGGCCATGCCCTCCCTGAAAATCGCGGTCGCCCAGATCAACTGCGTCGTCGGCGATCTTGCCGGTAATGCCCGCCGCATTCTCGATGCCGCTGCGCAGGCCAAGGCCGCGGACGCCGATCTGCTGCTGACGCCCGAACTGGCGCTGTGCGGCTATCCGCCTGAAGATCTGCTGCTGCGGCCCGATTTCTATCGTGCCTGTGCGCGCGAACTACAGCAGCTCGCCGCCGTCGCACCGCTGCCGATGGTGGTCGGTCATCCGGAAGCTTGGGCTGGTCGCCACTACAACGCGGCGACTCTGCTCGAAGGCGGCACCGTCTGTGCCACCTACCGCAAGCAGCGCTTGCCCAATTCCGAAGTCTTCGACGAAGAGCGCTACTTCGATACCGGCGATGCAACGGGCATCATCGAGGTGGGCGGTGTGCGCATCGGACTGGCCATCTGCGAGGATGTCTGGCAGCCCGGCGCGGCGGAAGCGTCGCGCGCTGCGGGCGCCGAGCTGCTGCTCACGCTCAACGCCTCGCCCTTCCACATGCACAAGCTGGCGCGGCGGCACGAAGTGCTGCGCGAACGCGTGGCCGGAATTGGCATTCCGGTCATCTATGCGAACCTGGTCGGCGGCCAGGACGAACTGGTCTTCGACGGCTCCTCCTTCGCACTCGATGCGGCCGGCCGCGTCACACACCAGTTGCCGGCATTCGAGGAAAGCATCGCCATCGTCGAATACGCCGCCGGGCACCTGCTGCCGGGTGGCGTGTCGCCACGGCTGACTCTGGAAGCCGAGGTCTATGAGGCGCTCAAGCTGGGTGTGCGCGACTACCTCGGCAAGAACGGTTTTCCCGGCGCCATCATCGGCCTGTCGGGCGGCATCGATTCGGCGCTGACGCTTAGTTTGGCCGTCGACGCGCTTGGTTCGGAGCGCGTGCGCGCCGTGATGATGCCCTCGCCCTACACCGCACCGATGAGCCTCGACGATTCGCGCGAGATGGTGCGTCGCCTCGGCGTGCGCTACGACGAGATCGGCATCGAGCCGGCCATGAAGACCTATGCGGCCATTCTGGAGCCGCTTTTCGCCGGCCTGCCGCCGACGGTGTGGGCCGACACGACGTCGGAGAACATCCAGGCGCGCATCCGCGGCATGATCCTGATGGCGCTGTCGAACCGCACCGGTGCCATCGTGTTGACGACGGGCAACAAGAGCGAGATGGCGGTCGGCTACGCTACGCTCTACGGCGACATGGCCGGCGGCTTCGCGGTGATCAAGGATGTATTCAAGACCTCGGTCTATCGGCTGGCGCACTACCGCAACACGCTGGGCGCGGTCATCCCCGAGAACATCATCGCTCGGCCGCCCTCGGCCGAGCTCAAGCCGGACCAGACCGACCAGGACACCCTGCCGCCCTACGATGTGCTCGATGCCATCATCGAGGCCTACATGGAGCATGACGAGAGCCCGCGCGAGATTGTCGCCGCAGGCTACGCCGAGGCCGATGTCCGGCGCGTGGTCGGCATGCTCAAGAAGACCGAGTACAAGCGGCGCCAGTCGCCGGTCGGCATCCGCGTCTCGCGGCGCGGCTTCGGCAAGGATTGGCGTTATCCGATAACATCACGTTATTCGGACGAATGGTAACGGGGAGCCCGCAATGAAGAAGATCGAAGCCATCATCAAGCCCTTCAAGCTGGACGAAGTCCGCGAGGCGCTTTCGGAAGTCGGCGTTACCGGCCTGACGGTCACCGAGGTCAAGGGCTTCGGCCGCCAGAAGGGTCACACCGAACTGTCTCGCGGCGCCGAGTACGTGGTCGATTTCCTGCCCAAGATCAAGCTCGAAATCGTCGTCGCCAACGACATCGTCGACACCGCCATCGAGGCCATCATCAAGGCCGCCCGTACCGGCAAGATCGGCGACGGCAAGATCTTCGTTTCCTCGGTGGAACAGATCGTCCGCATCCGCACCGGCGAAACGAACGAAGCCGCCATCTAGCGAGCTTCAGGCTTCGCGGGCGATCTTCTCGAGCGCGGGAAGGTCGCCGCGGAAGTAGCGGGTGGCGAAGCTCTTGCCGCCCTTGACCAGTATCCCTTCGCGCACCAGGTCCGAAACCACGCGGCTCACGGTTTCGGCGGCAATGCCCAGAATGGCCGCCATGTCCTCCACGCCAAAGCGGTGGATGCGGTCGCCCTCGTCGGTTACGCGCAAGCGCAGCAACAGCCGGGCCATGCGCGTGCGTGCGGGCAGGTTGCCGACCGTCAGCTCCGAGAGCCAGGATTCCGTTTCGCGCAGCGTGTCCTGCGAAGTGCGCAGCAGGCGCATCTGCAAATTGCCATGCGTGGCGACGAAGTTTCGGAAGTACTCGATCGGCACTCGGCAGGCGCGAACGTCGCCAACCGCAATCGCCGTATGTTCGTACCGCTCCCCGAACGCCGATTCGATACCCGCCACGTCGCCTTTCCTCAGGACGCGGATGATGCGCTGACCGCCGGCCGGGTCGTACTTGACCATTTTCACCGCGCCGTGGCGTATGCAATACACGCCCTCGGT
>JAEHDA010000294.1 GCA_016880655.1 Rhodocyclaceae bacterium | reverse complement strand
GGAAGAACTCCGAATTACTTCTTGCCTTCCATGCCAGCCATGCCGGCCTGACCCTGCATGCCGCTCATGCCTTCCATGCCCTTCTGTTCGCCGGACATACCGGACATACCGGACATGCCGGACATGCCTTGCTGATCGGCAGCGGGGGCGGGGGCGGGAGCTGCGGGGGCGGGAGCAGCAACAGGAGCCGGAGCGGGGGCAGCAGCTTCCTTCTTGCCGCAGGCGGTAACGGCCAGGGCCACGAGGGCGGCGACGAGCAGTGACTGTTTCATTTGGTTCCCTTTATCGATAGGAGGAGGTTGAGGCTTTGCATCTTGTTGGTGTTGATCGGAGCAACCCGACCAGTTAGACATTATAGCAATAATGCGAGCGGTGCCTATGTCACTAACACTTTGTTACAGACCGGCCGCTGCCCAGGGGATGCAGGCTTCGCTCTCGCCCCGGAGGTCGTCGGCGCGCTGCCACCAAGGTTTGATTTCTGCTGGCGCCGCCGCGACTCGCTTGCCGCGCGCGTGCTCGACATGAAAGCGAATGACTCCGCTGCCTTCGTCAGCCAACACCCAGCATTCGGCCAAATGGCGCAGATGGTCGGGCGTCAGCATGACCTCGACCTGGTCGGCGTAGGTGCGCATCAGGGTCAGAAGCCGGGGCATGCGCGCCTGCAACGGCCCCACGTCATGCAGGACGACGCGCAGGCGATGATCCCGGTTGGCACCGAGAAAGGCGTCCAGCAATTCAACCTGGGCACGCTCTTCCAGCCCCATGCTCCGCAGGTCGCGGTCGAAGATGCGGATCTCGCGCTGCGCGCCGGCCAGCGTCAGCGCGATTGCGGCGCGATAGCCCGCCTCGCTGTCGAATGGTTCAATTTTGTCGCTCATGTCAGGTGGGCAAAGCCGCAGCGATACCAGTCGTGGAGCAACGCCTGAGTGGCGGCGCTGAACGGCTGCGGGGGCAGCAGGCGCTCGTCCGCCAGCCGACGAAGAGCCTTGCGATCCTTGCCGGGTACGTCGACCGGTTCGCCGTTGATGTAGAAGCGGTCATCGGCGAAAAGCAATTGGCTGCGTGCGTCGAGTCGGATGCCGCGGCGCGCCAGGGCGGCGGCGAACCGCGCTTCGCCGAGCGGCTTGGCGGGCGGATCGAAGAAGACGTGCGACTTCGGTTCAGTGAGGTAGCTGCCGAGGAAGTCGCGCACGGTGTCGCGATTCCAGCGAATGCGGTTGAACATGCCGGCGACCTGGTCGATCATCGGCGCGCCGATTCTGGCCGGGTGCTTCTGTAGCTTGAGGTCCGGGTCGCGGTAGCGGTCGGGCAGGTTCACACGATCCTGGAGGAACATCAGGAACTGCTCGGCCAGATCCTGCGTCGGTGCGGCACGGAAACCCACCGAATAGGTCATGCACTCGCCGACCGCAATACCGTCGTGTGCCCATTCCGGCGGCAGGTAGAGAAGGTCGCCGGGTTCCAGTACCCAGTCGTGCACCGGCCGGAAATCCTTGAGGATGCGGATCGGCAGTCCTTCGATCAGCGTCTGGTCCATCTGGTTGCCGATGCGCCAGCGCCGCTTGCCCATGCCTTGCAGCAGGAAGACGTCGTAGCTGTCGAAGTGCGGGCCGACGCCGCCACCGTCGGTGGCGTAGCTGACCATCAGGTCGTCGAGGCGCGCGTAGGGGATGAAGTTGAAGCGGCGCATCATTTCATCTGCGTGCGGCAACAGCATGTTGAGGCCCTGCACCAGCACGGTCCAGGGCTTGGCCTTGCGGCGCAGCGCGGCGCGCGAGAACGGGCCGTGGCCGATGGTCCAGCCGTCGGCCTGTGAGACGAAGCGCGATTCCACATCGTCACGGCACGAGAGGTCCAGCATTTCGTCGCGCGTGAGCAGGCCGGTGAAGCCGGGCAGGGCGCCCCTGACCAGCAGAGGCTTCTTTTGCCAGTATTCGGCGAGGAATTGTTCGGCCGTCAGGCCGCCGAGAAGGGTGGAGATCATCGGCCCATTATAATCACGCCCATTTTCGGAATTCGTCATGCCTGAAGCTCTCATCGAATCGCTGGACAACGAAGGCCGCGGCGTCGCGCATGTCGACGGCAAGGCGATCTTCATCGAGGGCGCGTTGCCTGGTGAGCGGGTCGAGTATTCGAGCTTTCGCCGCAAACCGAGCTACGAACAGGCACAGGCAGTGCGCATCATCAAGGCATCCAGCCAGCGGGTCACGCCGCGTTGTCCGCACTTCGGCGTCTGCGGGGGCTGTAGCATGCAGCACCTGGAGGCGGCGGCGCAGACGGCCGCCAAGCAGCGCGTGCTGGAAGATGCGCTCTGGCATCTGGCGCGGTTGAAGCCGGAGACGGTCTTCCCGCCCATCTCCGGCCCTGCCTGGGGCTACCGTCATCGGGCGCGGCTGTCGGTGCGGCACGTGATGAAGAAGGGCGGTGTGCTGGTCGGCTTCCACGAGAAGCGCAGCAGCTACGTGGCGGTGATGAACGCCTGCGCCGTGCTGCCGCCGTCTATCTCGGACCTAATCGATCCGCTCAAGGAACTGATCGCCGGCATGTCGACGCCGGATCGCCTGCCGCAGATCGAAGTCGCCGTCGGCGACGACCAGCGCGTGCTGGTGCTGCGGAATCTGGAGCCGCTGACGGCGGACGATGAAGAGCGCTTGCGCCGGTTCGCCGACCGCCATCGCATCAGTTGGTGGCTGCAACCGGGCGGCCCGCACACGGCAGCCTTGTTCCATCCGCCCGACGCGCCGCCGCTGGACTACAGCCTGCCCGACTTCGACGTGGCCTTGCGCTTCCGGCCGACCGATTTCACGCAGGTTAATCACGGCATCAATCGCATGCTGGTGAGGCGGGCGATGAGCCTGCTGAAGCCTGCACCGGGCGAGCGCATTGCCGATCTGTTCTGCGGCCTGGGTAACTTCACGCTGCCGATTGCTTCGCTGGGCGCGACGGTGGTGGGCGTCGAAGGCGCCACAGCGCTGGTGGAACAGGCGCGTGCGAATGCCGAGTTGAACGGCCTTGCGGAGCGCTGCGAATTCCATGTCGCCAACCTGTTCGAGGCGACCGAGGAAAGCCTCGCGGCGCTGGGCAAACTGGACAAGTTGCTGATCGATCCGCCCCGCGAAGGCGCTGTCGCCGTGGTCAACGCTCTCGACCAGTCGGCCCCCGGGCGGATTGTCTACGTTTCATGCAGCCCGGCGACCCTGGCGCGCGATGCGGCAATCCTGGTGCATGAGAAGGGCTATGCACTGCGCGGCGCGGGCATCGCCAGCATGTTCCCGAATACCTCGCACGTCGAGTCGATCGCGCTGTTTGAGCGCTAGAAAAGAGAACGCCGCCGAAGTGACCTTCGGCGGCGTCTCGCCACGACTGACTTTTCTCAGTCGCGTTCGCCCGTGAAGGCCATCAGCAGGTGCAGCAGGCTGACGAAGACGTTGTAGATGTCGAGATACACGGCCAGCGTTGCCGTGACGTAGTTGGTTTCGCCGCCCTGCACGATGCGGTTGATGTCGAACAGGATGTAGGCCGAAAACAGCACTACGCAGATCGCCGAGATGGCCAGCGAAAGCGCGGGAATCTGGAAGAAGATATTGGCCAGGATCGCGACGAACACCAGGATCAGACCGGCGAACAGGAACTTGCCGAGACCGGACAGATCGCGCTTGGTGGTCGAGGCCACGCCGGCCAGGGCGAAGAAGATCGCGCCGGTGCCGCCCGCCGCCATCGCGATCAGCGAGCCGCCGTTGCTGAAGCCCAGCGCCACTTGCAGGATGCGCGACAGCATCAGCCCCATGAAGAAAGTGAAGGCGAGCAGCAGCGCGACGCCGATGCCGCTGTTCTTGTTCTTCTCGATGCCCCACATGAAGCCCCAGGCGACGCCGAGGAACAGCAGGAAGGCCATGAACGGGCTGCCGGCGAGGAAGGAGAAATTCAGCTGGATACCCACCAGCGCGCCGAGGACCGTCGGCACCATGGAGAGGGCGAGTAGCGCATAAGTGTTGCGCAGGACGCGGTTGGTTTGCAGCACCGAGCCGCTGGCGGTGCGGTCGCGGATGACTTCGTAGTTGCCTTGCATGTGCTGTGTCTCCTGAGTAAAGAGAATCCGCCCGTTAGAGTAGGGGCCGGGGGCCAAAGTTTCAAGTGGTTTCGACCTGGCGACAGTCTTGGCGGAAGAGGTGAGATTCGAACTCACGGATGGTTGCCCATCGCCGGTTTTCAAGACCGGTGCATTAGACCGCTCTGCCACTCTTCCATGGATCCGACGCGGGCGGATTCTACCCTCGTTCCACCACGTCGGTCCGGCCGGCATCGGCCCAGCAATTCGGGGTTTCGTAGATGCGGACCCGCTCCAGGCGGAGCTGGTTGCCGTAGGTGCCCTGATATACCGGATCGAGTGTCGCGAACGCGAGGCGCGCCAGGTTCTCCGCGGTCGGCACGGCGTCGAGCAGCACTGTCTTGTGATCCGGGATGGCTGCGAGCAGGGCCACCACCGCGGTATCGCCGCGGAATGCCAGGAACGCGTGATCCCAGGCATCGACGATGTATTGCTTGGCCAGATCCTTGACGCGCGAGAAGTCCATGACCATGCCGTTTTCGGGGTTTCCGGCGGCAGCGAGCACGGTACCCGCCAGGGTAATTTCGATCGCGTAGCGATGGCCGTGAAGGTGGCGGCACTGGCTCTTGTGATCGGGGATGCGGTGGCCGGCGTCGAACTCGAGGCGGCGGGTGATCTGCATGGGATCGATGGTAAGCTGGAACGGCATTCATTATATCCGTGCCTGCCATGTCTTCCGCCTCCGGTCGCCTTGCCGTCGAAGATCATTCCCGCGACAGCGCGGGCATGCGCTACGTGTATCCGGTGGTGTCGCGGCGCGCGGGTGGCGTCTCGATCGGCATCAACCTGAATCCCAACAATGCGTGCAACTGGCGCTGCATCTACTGCCAGGTGCCCGACCTGAAGCGGGGCGGACCGCCGGCCATCGATCTTGCCGGCCTCGAACGTGAACTGGATGCGATGCTCGATGAAGTCGTGGTCGGCGATTTCCTGCGTCAGCGCGTTCCGGAAGGCCAGCGGCGGCTGATCGACATCGCCTTCTCGGGCAATGGCGAGCCGACCAGCGCGCCCGAGTTTCCGGATGCCGTCGAGATCGCCGCCGAAGCGCTGGCGAGCCGAAATCTGCTGCCCGGCGTGAAACTGCGCCTGATCACGAATGGCAGCCTGCTGGACCGTCGCGGTGTGCGGGCCGGGATTGCCCGGATTGGCGCGGCGGGCGGCGAAGTGTGGTTCAAGGTCGATGCCGCCAATGTCGCCGCCGTGATGCGGATCAACGGCAGCCGCATGAAAATGGAAAGTGTCGAGCGGCGCCTGAGATCATGTGGCGCACTATGTCCGACCTGGGTGCAAACCTGCCAGTTCGCGTTTGACGGCAAGTTGCCGCTCGATGCCGACATCGCCGATCTGGTGGACTTCCTCGGGCGGTGTCGCGACAGCATTCGCGGGGTGCATCTCTACGGGCTGGCCAGGCCGTCGGCCCAGCGGGAAGCAGCTCGCCTGAGCGCCGTTCCCGTCGCGTGGTTGCAGGATGTGGCGGCACGGATGCAAAAAAAGGGGCTGACCGTCAAGGTCAGCCCCTGATTCCGGACCGCGTGGTCAGGCAGCCTTCCTCATCGATGCGCGAGCGATTTTCTTCAGGTTCTTGAACTTCTCGGGCTCGTTCGCCTTGAGAAATTCAACCACCTCGAAGTCCTCGCGCTTGATCTTGGCGATGTCGATCTGCTCGACATGTACCAGACGGAGCAGTTGCTGCACCGGACGGGGAATGTTGCGGCCGCTTTCATAGCGGGAACCGCCGCTCTGGGTGACGCCGAGCTTGGACCAGAATTGCTGCTGGTTCAGGCCCAGCTTGCGTCGGATCTCGCGGACGTCGAGTTTCTCTGTCGCCTTCATGCCTGCTTTCCTTTTCAGAATACGATGACTGGGTATGACATCAGTCGCAACTCTATTACCGAAGTCATATGGCCTACAGCATAGCCAGTATTTCAATGCCATACAAGCGCCCCACGGCAATTTTTGAAGAAATTGCTGCGAGGAGCGCCTGCGCAGTTGGGGTGGTGCGCCGATCTTCCCGGCAACTGGTTATAATGTAGAGCTTTTTTCGTTCAGACCGATTCAACTTCCTAGCCATGGCACTTATCGTCCAGAAGTACGGCGGCACCTCGATGGGCTCGCCGGATCGCATCCGCAATGTTGCCAGGCGCGTCGCGCGCTGGAAGGCGCAGGGGCATCAGTTGGTGGTCGTGGTTTCCGCGATGAGCGGGGAAACCAACCGGCTGATTGCCTTGGCCAAGGATGTTTCTCCCCAGCCCGACGCGCGTGAACTCGACGTCATGATTTCGACGGGCGAGCAGGTCACCATTGCACTGTTGGCCATGGCGCTCAAGGATATCGGTCTCAAGGCCAAGAGCTACACCGGCGCGCAGGTCAAGGTGCTGACCGACAGCACGTTCACCAAGGCACGCATTCTCGATATCGACGATGCCAGCATGCGGCGCGACCTCGATAGCGACACGGTCGTGATCGTCGCCGGCTTCCAGGGCGTCGACGAGCACGGCAACATCACGACGCTCGGGCGCGGCGGCTCGGATACCTCCGGCGTTGCTTTGGCCGCAGCGTTGAAAGCCGACGAGTGCCAGATCTACACTGACGTGGATGGCGTTTATACGACCGACCCGCGTATCGTGCCGCAGGCCCGCAAGCTCGACCGCATTACCTTCGAGGAGATGCTGGAAATGGCCAGCCTCGGCTCCAAGGTGCTGCAAATCCGCTCGGTCGAGTTTGCCGGCAAGTACAAGGTCAAGTTGCGTGTGCTGTCCAGCTTCGAGGAAGAGGGCAAGGAAACCAACGGCACGCTGATCACTTTCGAGGAAGATACCAAGATGGAACAACCGATCATTTCCGGCATCGCCTTCAACCGCGACGAAGCCAAGCTGACCGTGCTGGGCGTGCCCGATCGTCCCGGCATCGCCTACCAGATCCTCGGTCCGATCGCCGATGCCAACATCGACGTCGACATGATCATCCAGAACGTCGGCCACGACGGCACCACGGACTTCTCGTTTACCGTACCGCGCGGCGAATTCGCGCGGACGAAGACGATCCTCGAAGAGCAGATCCGGCCGCACGTGGGTGCACGAGCCATCGAGGGCGACAACCACATCTGCAAGGTGTCCGCGGTCGGCGTCGGCATGCGTTCCCATCCGGGCGTCGCCAGCAAGATGTTCCGCGCCCTGGCCGAGGAGGGCATCAACATCCAGATGATCTCGACTTCGGAGATCAAGATTTCGGTCGTCGTCGACGAGAAGTACCTGGAACTGGCCGTGCGCGTGCTGCACGGCACGTTCGGACTCGATCAGGCAGCTGCCTGAGTTTGACCCCCGGTGCGCAGAGCGGGTATCATCGCGCACCTTCCGGAGAAGTGGCCGAGTGGTCGAAGGCACTCCCCTGCTAAGGGAGCATGCGGTCAAAAACTGCATCGAGGGTTCGAATCCCTCCTTCTCCGCCAGATTTGAATGATGGATGCTTTCCTCATATCGACGGGCATCGTTGCCCTCGCCGAGGTCGGCGACAAGACCCAGCTTCTGGCCTTCATCCTCGCGGCCAAGTTCCGCAAGCCGGGGCCCATCGTGTTCGGCATCCTGCTGGCGACGATCGCCAACCATGCGTTCGCCGGGGTGCTCGGTTCCTGGATCACCTCGATCGTCCCGCCAGAAGCGCTGCGCTGGGTGCTCGGCCTGTCATTCCTCGGCATGGCCGCCTGGACGCTGGTCCCCGACGAGTTCGACGAGGACGATGCGAAACTCGCCCGCTACGGCGTCTTCGGTACCACGCTGGTCGCCTTCTTCCTGGCCGAGATGGGCGACAAGACACAGATCGCCACGGTGGCGCTGGCGGCGCAATACCACTCGGTGGTGGCAGTCGTTGCAGGCACCACGCTGGGCATGATGATCGCAAACGTCCCTGCGGTTTTGCTGGGCGACCGCATCGCGCACCGGATGCCAACCCGGCTCGTGCATGGAGTTGCCGCAGTCATATTTGCGATCCTGGGTATCGCGACTCTGGTCGGGGTCGGCGAAAGATTCGGAATCTGATTCGGGAGGGACAACACGGGGGAAAAGCCTGTATAATGCTTTTCCTTTCAACGCGCCCGTAGCTCATCTGGATAGAGTACCTGGCTACGAACCAGGGGGTAGGGAGTTCGAATCTCTCCGGGCGCGCCAATAAACACAAGCGGACGGTCACCGCAACGGTGGCTAGTTTGTATTACAGAGAGTCTCGTACGAAGCTATGGCCGATACCCTGTACTGCTATCACTGCCGGACCTACCACCCGCGCGAAGAGATGCGCCAGATCGACACCAAGGGCGGCAAGCGCTGGCGTTGCATCAAGAGCATCGAGGCGACCAAGCGCAGCGTTGCCGAGCGTGAGGCTTTCGGCAAGCAGATGACCGCCATCAACAAGGC
>JAEHDA010000047.1 GCA_016880655.1 Rhodocyclaceae bacterium | reverse complement strand
TCCAGCGCGCCGCCGCAGCTGCTGCCCTGGCCGGCGGTGCAGCCGTAGCAGTGGTCGGCGACGCGGATGGCGCGGTTCTCGAAATCGTGGTCGAGCAGCGCAGAGAGATGCACCGGCGCACCGGCGTCGCCGAGCGGCAGGCCGAGCATCTGGTTGAAGTCGCAGTCGTGCACGTGACCCTGCCAGTCCACCGAGATCAGCGTGCGGCACATCACGCCCGGCAGGTTGTCGGCGCGATGCGCGCCTTTCAGCAGGCGCATGTAGCCGTGGAATTCGTGGCGGGTTACCAGCGTACTGCCGAAGCGCTTGATCGGCATGTTGGCCAGCGCGAACAACTGGTTGAAGACGATGCCGTGGCGCGTCGCCAGTTGCTCCTGGTCCGCCGCTTCGAGCTGCCGCTGGTCGGGCGGCAGGCTGGGCCCGGCCGGGTTGTAGACGAGGTTCAGCACCCGGCCGCTTTCGGGCAGGCCGTAGCCGAGCGCGTTGAGCCGGCGCAGACCGGCGATGCTGGCCGCGAATACGCCCTCGCCGCGCTGGGCATTCACGTTCTCTTCCAGATAACAGGGCAGCGAGGCGACGATCTCGACCTCGTTGGCGGCGAGGAATTCGGCGAGGCCTTCCTGGCCCGGCTCTTCGAGGATGGTGAGGTTGCAGCGGTCGATGACGCGCAAACCCTGCGCGCGGGCGGCGACGACGAGGCGCCGGAAATCCGGATTCAGTTCCGGCGCGCCGCCGGTGAGGTCGACGGTAGCGATGCCCTGCCGCCCGGCGAAGCGCAGCAGCAGATCCATCGTGCGCCAGTCCATGGTCTCGGTGCGCTTGGGGCCGGCGGCGACATGGCAGTGCAGGCACGATTGGTTGCAGCGGTAGCCGAGGTTGGCTTGCAGGGTTTCCAGCCGCGCGCGACGCAGCGGCGGGAAATCCGTGGTGGCCAGCAGGGGAAAGGTGTCGCGCATGGGTTCGTTCCAAACCTTGGTTTCCCGTTGGTCGGGCGGCAGGTTCGATTCTTACACCGCCCGGCCGGAAAAGTCAGCCGTGGCGATACGCCGGCAGGGAGATTCAGTCCGGCTGCAAATCCGGGAACAGGACGTCGGTGTAGCCGAAGCGGCGGAGATCGCGCAGGCGCATCGGAAACAGCTTGCCGATCAGGTGGTCGCATTCGTGCTGGACGACGCGGGCGTGGAAGCCCTCGACGTCGCGGTCGATCGGCCTGCCGTGGCGATCCGAGCCGCGATAGCGAATGCGGTTGAAGCGCGGCACTTCGCCGCGCAGGCCCGGGACGGAGAGGCAGCCTTCCCAGGCCAGGCTCTCCTCGTCGCCCAGCGGCGTGATGAAGGGGTTGATCAGGATGGTCTCGGGCACGGATTCGGCATCGGGATAGCGCTCGCTCTTGCCGAAACCGAAGATCACCACTTGCAGGGCAACGCCGATCTGCGGCGCAGCCAGGCCGACGCCGCCGGCCGCGGCCATGGTGTCGAACATGTCGTCGATCAGCGTCGCCAGCGCCGGATCGGAAAAATTGGTCACGCGCTCCGCCAGCGTCAGCAGCCGCGTATCGCCCATGCGCAGGATTTCCCGAACCGCCATCGATTCCTCCGTGTCATCCGCTTGCCACGACAGCCGTGCATTATCGCCGCTGACCGACGTTTCCGGCGCTGTCAAGTGTCGCGGCCA
Organism: Rhodocyclaceae bacterium; assembly: GCA_016880655.1. Lineage (GTDB taxonomy): Bacteria > Pseudomonadota > Gammaproteobacteria > Burkholderiales > Rhodocyclaceae > Fen-999. The sequence goes on along the minus strand of JAEHDA010000047.1, from coordinate 1,272 downwards.
TTTGAAACATCCTGTTGCATCTACCGGATGAACTTTGCCGTTCCGGCCCCATCTACTTTTCTGTCGCCAACGAGAGGAGCAAGCCATTGATAACCATTACACCTCAAGCGATCGAGAAGTTCCTTGCCGATTCAAGACGATATCTCGCCCACGAGAATCCCCGTTTCAAGCGGGAAGCCGGCCCCCTCCCTCCGGCTTCCCCCCGGCCCCGCCAATCGGCGGGGCCGACCCAACTTCGCTGGGAGTGCAGGAGCAGCTTATGAAGCAACCCGGCATCAGCCTCGTCGATATCCTCACGCCACCCCGAAACAACTGGCTCAGACAATTGGCAAGGCGCAAATCGGACCTGCCGGCGGGCGTGCGGGTCGTGCGCTTCAGCAATGTCGATGATGACGATCTCGACAGTGCTGAGGCGATCACGGTCGCACCTGCCCGGCAGGACCATGCTCCGGCTGCGGCTCAGGCTGCCGGCTTGCTGACCAGGTCCAGCGCCACGGCTTCCGCCACGCGGATGCCATCCACGGCGGCGGAGAGTATCCCGCCCGCATAGCCGGCGCCCTCGCCGCCTGGATAGAGGCCGCGCGTATTGATGCTCTCGAACCGCTCGCTGCGCGTAACGCGCACGGGCGACGAGGTGCGCGTTTCCACGCCCGTCATCAGCGCGTCGGCCATGGCGAAGCCGCGGATCTGCTTGTCGAAGGCGGGCAGCGCCTCGCGCAGCGCCTCGACCACGTAGCCAGGCAGGCAGGCCGACAAGTCGGTGAGGTGGATGCCCGGCGTATAGGAAGGCTGCACCGTGCCGAGTTCCGTTGACGGCCGGCCGGCGAGGAAGTCGCCGACCGTCTGTGCCGGTGCCGCGTAGTTCTCGCCGCCGGCCTTGAAGGCCGCCGCTTCCCATTGGCGCTGGAACTCGATGCCGGCCAGCGGATTCGTCTGCGCGTCGCCGGGAAAATCCCTGGGCGAGACATCGACCACCAGCGCCGCGTTGGCGTTGCGCTCGGCGCGAGAGTACTGGCTCATGCCGTTGGTCACCACGCCGCCGGCTTCAGACGCCGCCGCCACCACCTGCCCGCCCGGGCACATGCAGAAGCTGTAGGCCGAACGACCATTGCCGCAGTGATGCACCAGCTTGTAGTCGGCCGCGCCGAGCAGCGGATGGCCGGCCGCCGGGCCGAGCCGCGCGCGGTCGATCAGCGCCTGCGGATGTTCGATGCGCACGCCGATCGAGAACGGCTTCGCTTCGAGATGCACGCCGCGTTCATGGAGCAGCGT
>JAEHDA010000293.1 GCA_016880655.1 Rhodocyclaceae bacterium | reverse complement strand
GAGTTGTCGTTGCTGGCCGTGGTGCCGTTGGTAACGGTCGTCTGGTCACTGGCTTCCCCGACAGCCCCGACCCCGATCGTATCGCCGCCAACCCACACGCTCGTACCGAACAAGTCGCCCGCGTCTACATTCGGCGCCTTCAGGTACGCGACTTGCGCCCAACTCGCCCCGGTACGGCTGAACACATACGCTGCACCGGCCTGTGCCCTGGAGTTGTCTGCGCTGGCCGTCGCAGCATTGGTGATCGTCGCCTGGCCGCTGGATTCACCGGTGGCCCCAACCACCACGCTATCGCCGCTCGCTGCGACGCTCAGGCCGAAGTTGTCGTTGGCGTCGGCGTTTGCGGCCTTCAAGTAGGCCTCGTGAGCCCACGTCGTGCCGCTGCGCTTGAAGACGTAGGCTGCACCGGCGGAGGAAGCCGAGTTGTTGGCACTGGCCGTCGTGCCATTGGTCACCGTTCTCTGATTGCTCTGCTCCGAAGGTGCCCCCACCACGACGGTATCGCCGGTGACCGCGACGCCAAAGCCGAATTCATCGCCCGCCTCGGCATTCGGCGCCTTCAGGTAGGCCTCCTGCGCCCAGGTCGTTCCCGTGCGCTTGAAAACGTATGCCGCACCAGCCGCCGCAGCGGAGTTGTCGGGGCTGGCCGTCGTACCGTTGGTGATCGTCGTCTGATTGCTGGCCTCGCCGACGGCGCCTACCACCACGGTATCGCCACTGATCGAGACGCTTATGCCGAATTCATCGCCCGCCTCGGCATTCGGTGCGGTCAGGCGTGCTTCCTGCGCCCAGGTCGCGCCGGTGCGCTTGAAGACGTAGGCTGCACCGCTGCCTCCCTCGCCATGGGCGCCCACGACGATCGTATCGTCGCGGATTGCCACGGCGTAGCCGAAATCGGCACCGGCGCCGATACTGGACCCTTTGAGGTAGGCCTCCTGTGCCCAGGTCGTACCTGTGCGCTTGAAGACGTATACCGCGCCTGCTCCCGCGGCAGAGTTGTCCGCGCTCGCGGTGTTGCCGTTGGTGATCGTCGTCTGATTGCTGGCTTCGCGGGAAGCCCCCACCACGACGGTATCGCCATGAACCGCAATGGCCTCGCCAAAGTTGTCGCCGGCATCTGCATTCGGCGCCTTCAGGTAGGCTTCCTGCACCCAGGTCGTGCCAGTGCGCTTGAAGACGTACACCGCACCGGCATCGGCAAGCGAGTTGTTGGCGCTGGCGGTCGTACCGTTGGTAATCGTCGTCTGGTTGCTCGCTTCGCCCTTTGCGCCCACCGCCACGGTGTCGCCGTCAACTGCGACGCTCATGCCGAATTGGTCCAGACCATCGGAATTGGGCGCTTTCAGGAAGGCCTCTTGTGCCCAGGCTGCCGACACGGTTGCACCCGAGGAACCGCCGCCTCCGCCGCCGCCTCCGCAACCTGCAACACCCAGCATGGTCGCGATAGCCATCCAATATGGCACCAACTTCAGTTTTCCTGCCATCACGATCGACACTCCCTCATTTGGCCCTCGCCTCGGTGACTACCGGCTCGCGAGGGACAATATCCGGGCGGAGGCTTCCGGAACGGCTGTCGTGGCGCGGCAACAACCGCCCCGGGGAATCAGGGGTGCTGGGAGAAGTTGCCGGGAAAGTCACAAACCAGCCTTGGCGGGCTTGCGACGCCGATACAGGACTACAAGCCGGGCGGGCGCGGCGGGCGCGGCACGTGGGCTGGTCCGGGCACGTACGGACGGGGTGCGCCGGGCACATACACTCGGCCCGGTCTGACCCTCTTTGGCTTAAGGCGCCGGGGACCGTGGGGCGCGACATGAGGTACCCCGACTACCGGGCCGGGCGGCGCGGGAACCGGCGGTCGCGGCAGCGCAGCCGCCGCGGCAGAAAAGACTAGCGCCATAACGGCAACAAGCAGCTTATTCATCATGGTCTCCTCCTCGACAGTAAATCGACTTCCCCCACCAATCGTCAGCTTAGTCGAAATGCACCAGAACCACGGGGTTGTCGGACAGCCCGACATAAGTCGCCGAAATGGTGGTGCCCGGCTCGACGGGCATCGAAGGCAGGATACCGCCCAGGCTCAGCAAATCGCCCGGTTTGAGAACGATGCCGTCCCGCTGTAGCGCCTTCGCCAGCCAGAGCGCCGCGCGGATCGGCTGTCCCATCAATGCGTCGCCGCGCGCACGACCGATTTCCCGCCCCGAGCGTTCCTCCGCGACCACTACCTCCATTTGCGCCAGCGTGTTCAGCAACGCCCGGCTCGGTACGACGGCAACGCGCGGCCCCAGCACGCCGCCGCGGAAGGCGGCGTTGGTGGCGACCAGTTCGGCGCCCGTTGGCTTGCCGTCGACCATGATGTCGGGCAACTCGATGAAGGGAATCAGCGCGCTGATGTGCTCCAGCGCCTCCAGCGGCGACTCCGCATCGGCCAGTCCCGCGTCCTTGACCACGACGACGATGCCGGCCTCATAGCGCGGCTTCGCACCGAATTTCGAAGAGACCAGCGTCGAGTTGAACAGCATCAGGCCGCCGAACATCGCGCCCCAGGCGGGGCCGGAAACGCCGAAGCGCTGTTGCGACTCCCGGCTGGAAAACATCGCCTTGTAGCCGACCCGCCGGCCGAGTACGTTCGGCAGCGCTTCGATCAGCCGTGCCCGGGCGCAGCGCGCGTCGTCGGGCGTGATGTCCTTGCCGAAGCCCTGGCTGAGCCTGGCCGCCTTGAATTCTTCGACGTAGGCGGCGACGGCCACGTCGTCCGGACAGACCGCCGATGCCAGGAGCGGCAGCCAGGACGTGAGCCATGCGACGATGAACTTCCTCAACTTCATTGCTTGCCCTCTTCGACAGGCAGCGCCGTCTTGTCCACCACGCGGCGCAGGACAAAGCTGGAATGTACTCCCGTCACGCCCTTGATTCGAGTGATGCGATTCAGGAGCAGCTCCTGGTAGGCGTCCATGTCCTTCACCACCACCTTGAGCTGGTAGTCGGCGTCCTGGCCGGTGATCAGCAGGCACTCCAGCACTTCGGGAATCGCATTCACCGCCTTCTCGAAGGTCTCGAAACGCTCCGGCGTGTGCTGGTCCATGGAAATATGGATCAGCGCCATCAGCGACAGGCCGAGCGCCTTCGGGTCGACCAGCGCCCGGTAGCCGACCAGGAAGCCGCCTTCCTCCAGCGCCCGCACGCGCCTCAGGCAGGGCGAAGGCGACAGGCCGATGCGCTCGGCGAGGTCCTGGTTGCTGATCCGGCCGTCCTCCTGCAACAGGGCGAGAATCTGGCGGTCGTAGCGGTCGATTTCCATTCAAATGCCTCCAATGCGCCATATCGCGCAAGTTTCTGCCAAATGATCGCACTTGGCGGCCACAAAACGCAAGCACATTTCGCGCAGCCCTCTCTAACATGGCGCCATACGCTTAAGGAGCAACGCCATGTTGAAACAGCCCGCCACCAAGTACTCGCCCTTCCCGCCCGTCGGCCTTGCCGACCGGCAGTGGCCGAACCGCGTCATCGCCAAGCCGCCCGTCTGGATGAGCACGGATCTCCGCGACGGCAACCAGGCACTGTTCGAGCCGATGGACATCGAGCGCAAGTTGCGCATGTTCAAGATGCTCTGCGACATCGGCTTCAAGGAAATCGAGATCGCCTTCCCGTCCGCCTCGCAGACCGAGTTCAACTTCGTGCGCCGGCTCATCGAGGAAAAGCGCATTCCCGACGACGTCACCATCGAGGTGCTCACCCAGGCGCGCGAGCACCTGATCCGCCGCACCATGGAATCTATCAAGGGCGCGCGCCGCGCCATCGTGCATGTGTACAACGCCACCTCGAAGCCCTTCCGCGACGTCGTCTTCAACATGAGCCGCACCGAAGTGATCGACATGGCCGTCGCCGGCGTCAGGCTCGTCAGGCAGCTCGCCGCCGAGATGCCCGAGACCGAGGTCCAGCTCCAGTACAGCCCGGAGACCTTCACCGGCACCGAGCTCGATTTCGCGCTCGAGATCTGCAACGCCGTCACCGCCGACTGGGGCGCGACGCCCGACAACAAGGTGATCCTCAATTTGCCGACCACGGTCGAATTGACGACGCCGAATGTCTACGCCGACCAGATCGAGTGGATGCACCGCCATCTCGCCCGCCGCGACAGCGTGCTCATCAGCCTCCACCCGCACAATGATCGCGGCACCGCCGTCGCCGCCGCCGAGATGGGCTTGATGGCCGGCGCCGACCGCGTCGAGGGCTGCCTCTTCGGCAACGGCGAGCGCACCGGCAACGTCGACATCGTCACGCTGGCGCTCAACATGTACACGCAGGGCGTCGCGCCCGGCCTCGACTTCTCGGACATCAACGCCGTCGCGCGCGAGTTCGAGGACTGCACGCGCCTGCCCATCCACCCGCGCCATCCGTATGTGGGCGACCTCGTTTTCACGGCCTTCTCCGGCTCCCACCAGGATGCCATCAAGAAGGGATTCGCTGCCCACAAGGCAAAAGCGGACGCACCGTGGAACATTCCCTACCTCCCGATCGACCCGGCCGACCTCGGCCGCAGCTACGACTCGGTGATCCGGGTGAACAGCCAGTCGGGCAAGGGCGGCATCGCCTACCTGCTCGAAACCGCCTACGGCATCGTCATGCCGCGCCGCCTGCAAGTCGAATTCGCCGGCGTCGTACAGCGCGAGACCGACACGCACGGCGGCGAAATGAGTGCCGCCGACATCTGGCGGCTCTTCTCGCGCACCTACCTCGACACCGCAACGCCGGTGAAGTACGTCGAGCACCATCTCTTCGAGCGCGGCAACGCGCAAGGCATCCGCCTCACCGTCGAGGTCGATGGCACCACACATCTCCTCAGCGGCGAAGGCAACGGCCCCATCGATGCCGCCGTCCATGCCCTGCGCGGCATCGGCGCCGGGTTACAGGTGCGCAGCTACGAGGAACGGTCGATGGGATCGAGCAGCGAAGCCGGCGACGCCCGCGCCTGCGCCTTCCTGGAACTGGCCCGCCCGGGCGGCGGCGAGTGTTATGGCGTCGGCATCGACGGCAACATCGTCACTGCGTCGATCAAGGCGCTGGTGAGCGGCCTCAATCGAATGGACATCGCGGCAGCCGGCTCGGCGCATCAGGCCGCCTGAGGTGGCGTGTCGCCACGGCTGACTTTTTCCACGACATTGCCTGGGCGACAAGGACGGTGGCATGATGCGTGCCAATGTTCATCGCGCCATACAAATGACCGCCACCGCCAGCCCCATCCCCACCCCGCCCGCCACCCGCATCAGCAGCGAGATTCCGGGCTCCTATTTCCACGACTGCTACGAGATGCCGCTGGCGCACGAGGGACGCTCGGCGCTGGAGATCTACCTGCGAATGGTCGCCTGGACGCCGCGCTGGGTCGAGTCGCTGATGGCACTGCGCAACCGCATCGTGTCGCTGTTCGGGCTGAAGAACCTTGGCCATCTAGGCGCGCTGCCGCCGCTCAAGGAAGCGTCGGCGTATCGGGTCGGCGACCGCGTCGGCATCTTCACGCTGCTGTCGGTGAGCGACGACGAGGTGATCCTCGGCGACTCGGACAGGCACCTCGACGTGAAGGTGTCGGTGTGCAAGGTCGCCAGTCAAACCCGCGAGTCGATCGCGGTGACGACTGTGGTGCACATCCACAATCTCCTCGGGCGCATCTACATGGCCGTCGTCACACCCATGCATCGGCTCATCGTGCCCTCGGTGCTGGGCCGCGTCAGCACGGCGTGCCGCCACGGCTGACTTTCGTCAAACCGGGACGCTGGCAGTTATCCATATCAATCAATTGGTTGTGCGTTCCGCCGACGGCCTCTGCGCAAACCCGGCGTCGACCGGGAAGCGGACGCCTTAGAATGCGCCGCCTATGAAACCCCACTACGACGAATCCTCCTTCCGCGTCCTGAAGGGCCTCGAACCCGTGCGCGAGCGGCCGGGCATGTACACCCGCACCGACTCGCCGGCCCACATCGTCCAGGAAGTGATCGACAACGCCGCCGACGAGGCGCTTGCCGGGTCGGCCAAGCACATCCACGTCGCGTTGCAGCGCGACGGTTCCGTGACGGTCACGGACGACGGCCGCGGCATTCCGGTCGGCCCGCATCCGGAAGAGAAGGTGCCCGTGGTCGTGCTGGCCTTCACGCGCCTGCACGCGGGCGGCAAGTTCAACAAGCGCGAAGGCAACTCGGCTTACGCATTTTCCGGCGGTCTGCACGGCGTCGG
>JAEHDA010000292.1 GCA_016880655.1 Rhodocyclaceae bacterium | reverse complement strand
TCGACGCTGTCGAAGATGAAGAACTCGGGCTCGGGGCCGAAGTAGGCGGTGTCGCCGATGCCGGAGGACTTCAGGTAGGCCTCGGCGCGCTTGGCGATGGAGCGCGGATCGCGGTCGTAGCCCTTGCCGTCGGCCGGTTCGACCACGTCGCAGGACAGGATCAGCGTGGTCTCGTCCATGAAGGGATCGATGTAGGCGGTGGCGGGATCCGGCATCAGCTGCATGTCGGAGGCCTGGATGCCCTTCCAGCCGGAGATGGAGGAACCGTCGAAGGCATGGCCATCCTCGAACTTTTCGATACCGAAGGCGGAAACCGGCACGCTGACGTGCTGTTCCTTGCCGCGGATATCGGTGAAACGGAAGTCGACGAAACGGACTTCACGCTCTTCGACCATCTTGATTACGTCTTGGGGCGTCATTTAAAACTCTCCTGGCAGATGAATTCGGGGACGGGGTGTCCTGTGCGACGGGGAATTAGCAGGTAGCGTGCCAATGGCCGGCGGCGAGCAAAACATTGTGCCACAACAATTCCACCCAAAACTCGAGAGGAATCGCAGCCCCACTCTGGTGCATTCGGTGCAGAGATTGCACTATTTTGGTGCAACGCGTTGCAGCAGCGTCACAGCGGCGAACCAGGGGTCGTCGGGCAGACGCTCGGAAAGTCGGCGCTGGCAGGACGCCGCGGCGGCGGCATCCACCGTCACCTCGGCCTCGACCCCGTTGCCGAGATAGTGCAGCACCACCCGCTCGGGCTCGGGCAGTTCGTCTCCCAGCAACTGGCGCAGATGCGCAAGCAGCACGGCACGCTCGGGCAGTTCGCGCGTCTTCGGCGAATGGTCGAGATCGGCTTCGGCATCGACATGCACCAGCACGTCGAGCACTTCGGGATGATCCCTGAGCACGTTCGCCCGTGCAGTCTCGGCGATGAGATGACCCTCGGAGACGCTGATGCGGCCGTCGACCTGGATATGCGCGTCGACCAGCACCTGGTGCGCCATGCGCCGCGTGCGCAGCTCGTGCAGATCCACCACGCCGGGGGTATCGGCGATGGTGGCCTTGATGCGCGCCACCTCCTCGGCCGAGAGCCCGGTATCGATCAGTTCGCGCAACGCGTCCCAGGCGAAGCCGATGCCGGCCTTGACGATCATGCCGCCGACGATGATGGCTGCCGCCGCGTCGGCAAAAGGAAAACCGAGCAGGCTGCCGCCGACGCCGGCCGCCACCACCAGCGAGGACAGTGCATCGGCGCGGGCATGCCAGGCGTTGGCGACCAGCATCGGCGAGCGCAGACGTTCGGCCACGCCCAGCATGTAGCGGAACAGGCCTTCCTTGGCCAACAGCGTGGCTATCGCGGCCCACATCGCCGCCACACCCACCGGCGGCAGGCTGCCGATGTCCTGCAGGCGTCCCGCCGCGGATACCAGGATGCCCGCGCCGGTACCCGCGAGCAGCAGGCCCAGCACCAGCGAAGCGGCCGTCTCGTAACGGCCGTGGCCGTATGGATGGTCGGCGTCGGCGGCTTCCGCGCCCTTGCGGTTGGCGAACAGGACGAAGGCATCGGCGATGATGTCCGACAGCGTGTGCATGGCGTCGGCGATCAGGCTTTGCGAATGCGCGACGAGGCCGACGAC
>JAEHDA010000291.1 GCA_016880655.1 Rhodocyclaceae bacterium | reverse complement strand
TGGCCGCGAAGCAGTGCGCTCCCGGCTCCAGACCGATCACGTCGCGCACCTGGTTGAGGTGCTTGACCTGCTTGCCGACGATGCCGCACAGCACGGCATCGACGTCGCCGCGCCGCAGCAGCATGCAACCGATCAGCGTGTTGTCGGAACGCAGGCGCTGCTTGGCGATCTCGGGCGTGATGCCCTGGCGGCCGCGCAGTTGGTGGTATTCCTCGCAGAGTTCCTTGTAGCGCGGATCGGAATCGGGATTGACCACTTCGAAGTCGCGCCCCGCCGACAGGCGCAGGCCGGCGCGCTCGATGCGGTTCTGGATCACCTCCGGCCGGCCGATCACCACCGGCTGCGCGAGTCCTTCGTCCAGCACCGCCTGAACGGCGCGCAGCGTACGCTCGTCCTCGCCCTCGCAATAGGCGACGCGCTTCGGCGCCTGCTTGGCAGCAGCGAACACGGGCTTCATGACGAAGCCGGAGTGATAGACGAAACTGTTCAGGCGCTCGCGGTAGGCATCGAGGTCGGCGACGGGGCGTGTCGCCACGCCTGACTCTTGCGCCGCCTGCGCGACGGCGGGCGCCACCTTGACGATCAGGCGCGGATCGAACGGCCGGGGGATCAGGTACTCGGGACCGAAGCGCTGCGACTCGCCGCCATAGGCGCGATCGACCACGTCGGAGCTCTCCGCCTGCGCCAGTTCGGCCAGCGCGCGCACCGCAGCGAGCTTCATGTGCTCGGTGATGGTGGTCGCGCCGGCGTCGAGCGCGCCGCGGAAGATGAACGGGAAGCACAGCACGTTGTTCACCTGGTTTGGGTAGTCCGAACGCCCGGTAGCCATGATCGCGTCGCTGCGGACCTTCTTCACCTCGTCGGGCAGGATCTCGGGCGTCGGGTTGGCCAGCGCGAGGATCAGCGGTTCCGCCGCCATCTTCGCCACCATCTCCGCCTTCAACACGCCACCTGCGGAAAGGCCGAGGAAGATGTCCGCACCGTCGATCGCTTCGGCCAGCGTGCGCTGCTCGGTGTTCTTGGCGTAGCGCGCCTTGATCGGATCCATCAGCCTGGTGCGGCCCTCGTACACCAGGCCTTCGAGGTCGGTGACCCAGATGTTCTCGACACGCACGCCGAGATTCACCAGCAGGTCGAGGCAGGCCAGCGCCGCCGCGCCCGCACCCGAGGTGACCAGTTTCACTTGTTCGATGTGCTTGCCGACCAGGTGCAGGCCGTTGAGCACCGCGGCACCGACGACGATGGCGGTACCGTGCTGGTCGTCGTGGAAGACCGGGATCTTCATGCGCTCGCGCAGCTTTGCTTCGACGTAAAAGCACTCGGGGGCCTTGATGTCTTCGAGGTTGATGCCGCCGAAGGTCGGCTCCATGGCCGCAATGTGGTCGATCAGCTTGTCGGGGTCGGGTTCGTCGAGTTCGATGTCGAAGACGTCGATGCCGGCGAACTTCTTGAACAGCACGCCCTTGCCTTCCATCACCGGCTTGGCGGCTAGTGGGCCGATATTGCCCAGGCCGAGCACGGCGGTGCCGTTGGTGACGACGGCGACCAGGTTGGCGCGCGAAGTCAGCCGCGACGCCGCGCCGGGATCGGCGACGATGGCATCACAGGCGGCGGCGACGCCGGGCGAATAGGCAAGCGCAAGGTCGCGCTGGTTGGTCAGCCCCTTGGTCGGGACGACGGCGATCTTTCCGGGGGTCGGGAACTCGTGGTATTCGAGGGCGGCGGTCGATAGGTCGGTGTTCTGGTTCTTGTCCATGATGGCAGGGCGTTGCGGGTCAAGGCGCGAGTTTACCCGTTGCGACCTGATACGGCCATCAGGGCGATCTATCCTGGGGTTATTGCGGCGCACCATTTTCCCATGCGCTGTGGGAAAATCAGTATCTCCTCACCACCGGAAGCCAAGCCATGAAGCGCGTCGTCTTCAACCAGAAGGGCGGGGTCGGCAAGAGCACCATCGCCTGCAACCTCGCCGCCGTCGCGGCTTCCCGCGGCCAGCGCACGCTGGTGGTCGACCTCGATCCCCAGGCCAACTCGACGCGCTACCTGCTCGGCGATCAGGCCGAGGCGGTGGAGAACACCGCCAGCGAATTCTTCGACCAGATGCTTAACTTCAAGCTGCGGCCGAAGGCGACCGAGGAATTCCTGCACGCCACGCCCTTCGACAACCTGTTCGTGCTGCCGGCCGATGCGGCGCTGGAGGAACTTCAGGCCAAGCTGGAATCGCGCTACAAGATCTACAAGCTGCGCGAGGCGCTCGACGCTCTCGAAGGCTTCGACCAGATCTGGATCGACACGCCACCGGCGCTGCACTTCTACACGCGCTCGGCGCTGATCGCCGCCGACGCCTGCCTGATCCCCTTCGATTGCGACGAGTTCGCCCGCCGCGCGCTCTACACGCTGATGGACAACGTCACCGAGATCCGCGCCGACCACAACGCCGACCTCGTCGTCGAAGGCATCGTCGTCAACCAGTTCCAGCCGCGCGCCACATTGCCGCAGAAGGTGGTGGACGAACTGCGAGCCGAGGGCCTGCCTGTGCTCGACTCGCATCTGTCGAGCTCGGTGAAGATCAAGGAGTCGCACAGCCTGGCGAAGCCGATGATCCACCTCGACCGCGGCCACAAGCTGGCGCAGGAATTCACCGCGCTCTACGACGAACTGGAAAAGGCTGCCAGGGCTCGCAACAAGGCAACGGCGAAGAAGCGCGCCTGACTAGCGAAGAAAATCGAGCAGCAGCCGGTTGAACGTCTCCGCCTGCTCGACGTTGCACAGGTGCGAGGCCGACGGGATCGACTCGTAGCGCGCACCGGGAATCCGGTCGGCGATGCGCCGCCCCATCACCGGCGGCGTGCCGACGTCGTCGGCGCCGACGATCACCAACGTCGGGCAATGCAGGCCGGACAGACGCTCGGTGGCATTGAGCGTCGCAATCGCCTGCCCGCTGCCGACATAGCCGGCTATCGGCGTCGCCCGAATCAAGCCACCGATGCGCGCCATCACCTCGGGGTGCGCGGTCCGCCAGGGCGGCGTGAACCATCGTTCCAGCGTCGGCACCACCTGCGGCTCCATTCCGCCGGCGCGCACGGCTGCAATGCGGTCGGCCCAGAGCGCCCGTGTGGTCTCGGGATAGCCGCTGGTCGTGCTCGCGAGCACCAGCCGATCGATGCGATCCGGCGCCGTCAGCGCCACATGCTGGGCGATCATGCCGCCCATGGAGATGCCGACGAAGTGCGCCTTGGGCACATTCAGCGAATCCATCAGGCCGAGCGCGTCGGCGGTCAGCATCGGGAAGTCGTACGGCATGTCGGCGGCGGTACTGCCGCCATGGCCGCGGGTATCGAAGCGCAGCACGCGGAAATGCGACGTCAGCGCCGCCATCTGGTCGTCCCAGAGCGTCAGGTCGGTGGCCAGCGAATGCGAGAGCACCAGCCACGGGCCGGCGCCCTGAATGTCGTAACGGATGTCGATGCCGTTGGCGCGGATCGTGGTCATCAGGCAGTCTCCAGCTTGGCGACCGACAGCGCCAGCCATTTCATTCCCGCATTGCCGAAGTTGATCTGCGCGCGCGCATCGGCGCCGGAGCCGTCGAGATTGATGACGACGCCCTCGCCGAATTTGGCGTGCCGTACCGTCTGGCCGATGCGGTAGCCCGTGCCGCTACCGCTACGCGGCGCATAACTTGCCCGGGGTTCTTCAGAAGTCAGCCGTGGTGACACGCCACCCTGCTTCGCCATTCTCGGCGTCAGCCACTTGATGAGGCCGACGGGAATTTCTTCGATGAAGCGCGAGGGCAGGTTGTAGCGCGTCTGGCCGTGCAGCATGCGTGTCTGCGCGTGCGAAAGGTAGAGGCGCCGGCGCGCGCGGGTGACGGCGACGTACATCAGGCGGCGCTCCTCCTCCAGGCCGTCGCGTTCGACCAGCGAATTCTCGTGCGGAAACAAGCCTTCCTCCAGGCCGCTGAGGAAGACGACGTTGAACTCAAGGCCCTTGGCCGAATGTGTGGTCATCAGTTGCAAGGCGTCGTCACCCTCGCCGGCCTGGTGCTCGCCGGCTTCGAGCGCGGCATGCGCCAGGAAAGCAATCAGATCGGCGGACAATTCGCCTTCGGCGCCGACCACGCCCTCCTCGGCGATGAAGCTGGTCGCCGCATTGATGAGTTCGTCGAGGTTGGCGAGCCGGTCCTGGCCTTCCTTCTCGTTCTTGTAGTGCTCGC
>JAEHDA010000046.1 GCA_016880655.1 Rhodocyclaceae bacterium | reverse complement strand
GGCGCGCGCCAAGGGCCGCATCGTCGTGGCCATCGGCGGCGAGTGACGACGACATGAACAAAGCCGCATTGCCCCGCATCATGGTCGTCGACGATTCCCGCATCGTGCGGGCGACGATCATCAAGCGCATCCGCGACCGCTTCGACGTGCGCGAGGCCGGCGACGGCGAGGACGGTTGGGAGGCGCTGCTGGTCGATCCCTCCATCCAGCTGGTCATCACCGACCACTCGATGCCGCGCCTCGACGGTTACGGATTGATCGAACGGATTCGCGCCTCCAAAGTGGCCCGCATCCGCGACCTGCCGGTGATCATGATCTCGGGCGACGAGGGCGAGCCCGCGCGCAAGCGCGCCAAGGACCTCGGCGCGACCGACTTCATCACCAAGGGCACGGGTACTGCGGAGCTGCTGGCACGGCTCGATACGCTGGTGGAACTGGGGCGTTCCCAGGACGCGTTGGAGGAAGCCCGCGCGGACGCCGCCATCGATGTCGTCACCGGCCTGCCGCAGCGCCTGTTCCTGCTGCGCCAGGCCGAGCAATCGCTCTCGTTCTTCCACCGCCACGGCGGGCATGTCGGCATTCTGGTCATCGGCCTGGACCGCTTCGACGAGCTGGTGGCGGCCGAAGGCGACCAGTTGGGCGACGCACTCCTGGGTCGTTTCGCCCAGGTGCTGGCCGGCGCGGTGCGCAAGGAGGACAGCCTGGCCCGGTGGGGCCCCAGCCAGTTCGCGGTCATCACGCCCGGCATCGATCCGGCCCAGGCACACCAGTTCGCCGAACGGCTGCGAACCGCGGTCGCCGTGGCCAGCATCAACTATCACGGCCGTGCGTTGCGCCTGACCGTCACCGTCGGCCTGGCCAGCAGTCCGGAGGACGGCGAGCTCGACGCGGAGCGCCTGCTGTCGATCGCCGAACGGCGCATGACGACGGCGAAGACGGCGGGCGGCAATTGCGTTGCCGGTTCGGTGGCGCGGATGGAATCCGGCAGCATCATGAGCGTCGAGGAGGCGCTGGGTTGCCTCGCCGCCGGCCGCGAGGCCATCGTGCGACCGGGCGCGCGCGAGTTCGCCCTGCGCCTGCTGCCGTTGCTGCGGCTGCTGGGTTCCGAACTCCAGGCGTCCGAGGCGGTGGCGGAGATCGAGCGAATGCTCGCGCAGGAAAGCAGTGATCAGAGTCAGACCACATAAAACTACACGGGGGTGAAGTGATGTCGACGTACAAGGAGTTCTATCGGCGCTCGATCGAGCAGCCGGATGCCTTCTGGGCAGAGCAGGCCCGACTGGTGGATTGGCACAAGCCGCCGCAACAGATTTGCGATTACAGCAAGCCGCCCTTCGTGAAGTGGTTCGGCGGCGGGGAGACCAACCTCTGCTACAACGCCGTCGATCGCCACGCCGCCAGGCGGCCCGATGCCAGGGCGCTGATCTACATCTCGACGGAGACGGGCCAGGAGAAGATCTATTCATTCGCCGAGCTCCAGCGCGAAGTCGAGCGCATGGCGGCGATCTACCAGAGCCTGGGCGTCGGGAAGGGCGATCGCGTCCTGATCTACATGCCGATGATCGCCGAGGCGACGTTCGCGATCCTCGCCTGCGCGCGCATCGGCGCGATCCACTCGGTGGTGTTCGGCGGCTTCGCCTCCGGCTCGCTGGCGACGCGCATCGACGACGCCAAGCCGAAGCTGATCGTGTCCAGCGACGC
>JAEHDA010000290.1 GCA_016880655.1 Rhodocyclaceae bacterium | reverse complement strand
TCGGCGGACAATTCGCCTTCGGCGCCGACCACGCCCTCCTCGGCGATGAAGCTGGTCGCCGCATTGATGAGTTCGTCGAGGTTGGCGAGCCGGTCCTGGCCTTCCTTCTCGTTCTTGTAGTGCTCGCGCAGACCCGAGAGTTCGACCACGTGGTCGACCAGTTCGGGCAGCGGCAGGTGCGCCATTTCCTTCATCCTGCCGATCAGCGCCGCGAAGTTCGCCAGCGATGCGCCGGCCTTGCCGCTCATGGCGGGAATCGCCGCGAACAGGCTGCCGCCCGCCGCCTTGGCCGCGTCCTGCAATGTCTCGATGCTGCGCGCGCCAATGCCGCGCGTCGGGAAATTCACCACGCGGGCGAACGAAGTGTCGTCGTCCGGATTGGCGATCAGGCGCAGATAGGCAAGCGCATGCTTGATCTCCTGGCGCTCGAAGAAGCGCAGCCCGCCATAGACGCGGTAGGGCAGCCCGGCGGAGAACAACGCGTGCTCCAGCACCCGCGACTGGGCATTGGAGCGGTAGAGCAGCGCGATCTCGGCGCGCGCGTGGCCGTCGCGCACCAGCGCCTTGATCTCCTCGACGATCCAGCGCGCCTCGTCCAGATCGGAATATGCCTCGAAAATGCGAATCGGCTCGCCCGCGCCGGCCTCGGTCCACAGGTTCTTGCCCAACCGGTTGTCGTTATGCTTGATGATGGCGTTGGCGGCGTCGAGGATGTTGCCGTGCGAACGGTAGTTCTGCTCCAGGCGAATCACGTTGGCCACCTTGAACTCGCGCTCGAAGTCGCGCATGTTGCCGACGTCGGCGCCGCGGAAGGCGTAGATCGACTGGTCGTCGTCGCCGACCGCGAACATCGCCGCCTCGGGCCCGGTCAGCAGCTTCAGCCACTTGTATTGCAGGACGTTGGTGTCCTGGAATTCGTCGACCAGGACGTAGCGGAAGCGCTCCTGGTAATGCCGACGCAGCGTCTCGTTGCGCGACAACAACTCGTAGCAGCGTAGCAGCAGCTCGGCGAAGTCGACCACGCCTTCCTTCTGGCACTGCGCTTCGTAGGCCTCGTAGAGACCGACGCGCTTCCTGGTGTAATCGTCCCAGGCCTCGACGGCGCTTGGCCGCAGTCCCTGCTCCTTCTGGCCATTGATGAAATGTTGGAGTTCACGCGGCGGGTATTTCTCGTCATCCACGTTCAGCGACTTCAGCAAGCGCTTGATGGCCGAAAGCTGGTCGGACGAATCGAGGATCTGGAACAGTTGCGGCAGACCGGCGTCGCGGTAATGGCTACGCAGCAACCGGTTGCACAAGCCATGGAAAGTGCCGATCCACATGCCGCGCACGTTGATCGGCAGCATGGCGGTCAGCCGCGCCATCATCTCCTTGGCCGCCTTGTTGGTGAAGGTGACCGCCAGCACCTGTTGCGGGGTCATCTGGTTGGTGGCGATCAGCCAGGCGATGCGCGTAGTGAGTACACGCGTCTTGCCCGACCCCGCGCCGGCAAGGATCAGGGCGTGCTGGCGCGGCAGGGTGACGGCCGCCAGTTGTTCCGGGTTGAGGCCTTCGAGGAGATCCATCGGCGGATTATAGGACTCAGCCTTGGGGCACAACTATTGTGCATTGCAACAGCTGTGGTCAACCGCAACTTGTAAAGGAACGTTTGTGTCCGTAGAATGTCAATTGTTGCACTGCAACACAGGAGAACGCCATGAACGAACATCCCCTCGCCAAGGCGCCCAAGATCCTGCCGTGGCTGGCCCACAAGGCCGGCATCGACGATCGACGCGCCCTTACCCTCTGGCACGCTGCCCTCCGGCTAGCGGCCCACAGTCATGCCCCGGGAACGTCCGACTATTGGCACGTCGCGATGGACCGGCTGCTGGAACTCATCGCCGCGGAATCCCGTCGCGAAGATGCCGCCTCCTTCGGCTGGCGCCCGTGGGCGCGCACCCTCGCCGACGTTTGGACCCTCCGGATGGACGTGCTCGACGAAATCGCCCAGGCGCCGATCCGCGCCTTGCGCATCCTCGGCCAGAGCTCGCACGCTCCGCTGATCCACTGACGGCGACGGCCGCAAGAAGGGCGGCGCACAGACCCATATAGAATGGGCACGTGGACATCAAGACAATCAGGTATCGGCTGCGCAACGATTTCCAGCTTGCGATCATCACCCTTCTGGGGCTGATTGCGCTGCTGGGCATCACGCCGTTCGCACTGCTTCGGGGCATCAACGGCCAGTGGCTATCCTTCGCCGTCGACGCCACCATCGAGACGGGCATCCTGGGCGCCGTCCTGTACGCGTGGCGTACCGGCGACACCTACCACCCCAGCACTTTCCTCGCCTACTTCATCGGCGTCATGTCGGTGGTGGCCGTGCATATCCTCGGCATACCCGGCGCCTACTGGATGTATCCGGCGCTGATCGGCAACTTCTTCCTGACGGACCGCAGAAACGCCCTCGCGATCGCCCTGCTTGCCCTGGCCGGCCTGATCCTGAGCGACAGTTTGTTCCGGTCGCCGGCGGAGGCCGCATCCTATTCCGTAACCCTGGTCGTCTCCGCCCTGCTCGCCTACGTCTTCGCATACCGGAGTTCGATGCAACGCCAACAACTCGAAGCCCTCGCATTGAAGGATGCGCTGACCGGGGCATGCAATCGTCGCGCGCTGATCGGCGAACTCGAACGTACCAAGAAGACGTTCGAACGCGGGCGGACGACATTCGGCCTGCTGGTACTTGACATCGACCACTTCAAGAAAGTAAACGACCGGCACGGCCACATCGCCGGCGACAAGGTATTGATGCGGCTTGCCGGGCTGCTCGAGCAATCCGTTCGCGCCGCCGACCGCGTGTTTCGTTATGGCGGCGAGGAATTCGTCATCATCGCCACACCGACCTCGCGTGACAGCCTGGCGGCCATGGCCGAAAACCTGCGCGGCGCAGCCGAGCGGACGCTCGAGGTCGACGGTACCCGGCTCACGGTCTCCATCGGCGGCGCCCTGCTGCGTCCCGGGGAGTCCATGGAAGCCTGGTTCTCGCGTGCGGACACAGCCTTGTATTCCGCGAAAGACGCTGGCCGGAACCGGGCTGTCGTCGGCCCAGACGAGTAGTCCCGCCCGTCGGGAGACCACGGCCGGGCGCGTATAATTCGCCCTTTTGAAAATACGCGGCTGGCCATGCAGGAAAAGTACACCCACAAAGACATCGAGCAGGCCGCTCAGGCCCATTGGCAGTCCACGCAGTCGTTCCGCGCCGAAGAAGCCGGGGGCAAGCCCAAGTACTACTGCCTGTCGATGTTCCCCTACCCCTCGGGCAAGCTGC
>JAEHDA010000289.1 GCA_016880655.1 Rhodocyclaceae bacterium | reverse complement strand
CGCGCCGCGGCCGACCTGGCAGGATTGATGGTGCTCTCCGCCCAGACCTGGAGCGAACTGCCGCCCGAGACGCGTCCGGCGTTCGAGATCGAACTGGCCAGCAACCATCTGCTCGCGCTGCGCGCGGATCTGCCGGTGGGCGGACAGGATCCGCTGCACGGTCCCTATCTCTACTTCCTCGAAGAAGCGCTGGCCCAGAAGAGCGGCGGCCGGCGTCATCTGGTGGCCGAGGACGTCGATGGCCGCACCTGGTACTGGGTGTCGCTGCCTTCCGGCGACGGCCGGATTTCGGTCGGCCTGCCGCACGACCGGATCGGCACGCAGCCTGTCAATGCCGCCATGGTCTCGCTTGCCGGCGCACTGGTCATGGCCTTGTTCGCCGCGGCCTGGCTGGCGCGGCGGGCCGTCAGGCCGCTGGCGCGCCTCGAGCGGGCGGCAATGCGGGTCGGTCGCGGCGAAGTGCCGGAGTTGCTGCCTGAAACCGGACCGCGCGAGCTGGCGGCGCTGGCGCAGCGCTTCAACGCCATGGCGCGCCAGGTGCGCGATCTGCTCGCGGCGCGCACCACATTGCTGGCCGGCGTGTCGCACGACCTGCGCACCCCGCTGGCGCGCATGCGCGTAGCGCTGGCCTTGATCGAGAAGCGACCATCGCCGAAACTGTTCGCACGGCTTGACGCCGATATCGAGGAAATGGACCGGCTGATCGGCAACGTACTCGATGTTGCCCGCGGCCTGGCCAGCGAGGCGGCCGCCGATGTCGAGCTGCATGGTCTGCTGCACGAACTCGCGGCCGGCGACGCCCGCGTGGCGGTGACTTGCGCCGACCTGCGCGTCCAGGTTCCGCCGGTCGCGCTTCGGCGCGCCGTCGGCAATCTGCTCGACAACGCGTTAAGGCACGGCGGCGATCGGCCGATCGAATTGATCGCCGAGGCGGGCGCAAGCGGCGTCCGCATCGGGGTGCTCGACCGTGGGCCAGGCATCCCCGAGGATCAGATCGCCGCAGTGTTCGAACCCTTTCATCGCCTCGATGCTGCGCGCAGCCCGGCCATGGGCGGCGCGGGCCTCGGGCTGGCGATCGTGCGGCAGCTCGCCGACGCCAATCGCTGGCGGGTGGAACTCAAGCCGCGCGCCGGCGGCGGGCTGGAGGCGTGGCTGAGGCTGCCGGCAATCTCGTCAGGGGCGCCGCAGGATGCCTGAGCGGTAGGCCTCGGATGCGCCCTCGTAGTAGCTCACTGCCTCTTCGAGCAGATGCTCGCCGCGCTCGCTGGGCGGAAGTTCGGCGCCGCTGACGGGGTCGACCAGCCGCCAGCGCCGTTGCGGCCGCAGCTCGACCAGGATGTCATCCTCGAGATAGCCGACGGTCTGGTAGTTGGCGAGGAAGGCGCGCTGGTGCCTCGGACCATCGGCGATGATGTCGTGGCCGAAGAAGTGCGAGCGGTAGCTGAAGTTGAGCAGGGCGAGCACGGTGGGTGCGACGTCGATCTGCGATGCCAGCGTGTCGATGCGTCGCGGCGCGATGTGGCCCGGCGAATAGACGATCAGCGGAATGCGGAACTGCTCGACCGGCAGGTCGGTCTTGCCGCGGCCGGAAGCCGTGTGGTCGGCGAGGATGACGAACACGGTGTTGGCGAACCAGGGCTTGCTGCGGGCGCGATCGATGAAATCGCCGATCGCCCAGTCGGTGTACTTCACCGCGCCTTCGCGGCTCTTCCCGGATGGAATGTCGACGCGGCCATCGGGATAAGTGAAAGGGCGATGGTTCGAGGTGGTCATGAGGTGGGCGAAGAAGGGCTTGCCCGCGGCGGCGCGCTGGTCCAGTTCCGCGAGTGCGAGCGTGAACAAGTCCTCGTCGGCAACTCCCCAGATGTTCTCCATGTGGATGGCCTCCTTGGGGATGGCGGTGCGGTCGATGACCGTGTAGCCATTGCCGCCGAAGAAGGCATTCATGTTGTCGAAGTAGCCGTAGCCGCCGTAGACGTAGAGCGGTTCGTAGCCGTGATCGGCGAAGACCTCGCCAAGCGTGTACAGGCGGTCGTTGTCGGGCCGCTTGACGATGGAATTGCCGGGCGTGGGCGGAATCGACAGCGTGACCGCTTCCAGGCCGCGCACGGTGCGGGTGCCGGTGGCGTAGAGGCGCGTGAACAGCATGCCCTCGTTCGCCAGTTGGTCCAGCCGCGGCGTCAGCTGGTGCTTGTTGCCGAATGCCGACAGGAATTCGGCGGACAGGCTCTCCACGGTCATCAATACCACGTTGAGCCGCTGCTCCGGACCGCGGCCCGTGATGTCGCGCTCCACGGCCAGCGGCGATTTGTCGGTGAAGCGCTGCGGACCGATATGCTCGAACTCCGAGCGCAGGATCTTGTAGATGCGTTCCGTCGATTCGGTCTTGTAGAACTGGGCGTAGTCGATCTCGTTGGTGCGGAAGGCATGCCAGAACTCGTAATGGCCGTTGCCGGCCAGTTGCGTTGCCTGCGCGTGGTCGCCATATTCCTTGTAGCGGGCATCGACGGCGAAAAATGAAATGGCGGGCAGCAACAGGAATACCGTCAGGCGGCCGAGCCGACTTAGCCAGGGCATGCCGGCGGGCTCGACGGCACGCTTGATGTGCCGCCAGGCAAGGGCGAGCATGACCAGCACGACGGCGCCGATGCCCGCGAACAGCGGGCGCAGGTCATAGGACTCGCGGATGTTGCCGATCACTTCGCGGGTGTAGATCAGGTAGTCGACGGCGATGAAGTTGAAGCGCGAGGCAAACTCGTTCCAGAACACGAATTCGGAAGCGGCGACGAATGACCAGAGCGCGAAAGTCAGCCCTGACAGCACGCCGAGCGTGATGAGCAATGTGCGCCGCGAACGCGGGCCGTCCGGCCAGAACGCCGCGATCAGCGCGAACGGCGGCAGCCACCAGCAGGCCGCGGCGAGATCGAACAGGAAGCCGATCGCCACGATCGGCAGCAGGTGCCCGGGCGAGAGCAGCGACCAGTCGCCGTTGAAGGCCAGCAGGCCAAGCCGCACCAGTGAGTTGATGGCGAGGTAGGCGACCAGGACGAGGGCGACGATCCGGAATCGGCCGGAGAACAATCGGGATAGCGGTTTCAAGTTTTCCATCCTGCATTCCACGGGCGGCGAAGAGTACTCCACTTCGGGGCGCCGCCCCGGGTTTCCCGCCGGTTGACCGTGGCAAGACTCGCGGGAGTATATTCGGCGCGCCGACCGGCTTGTGCCGGATACATCCACCGTATCCCGTACTGAGGAAGGGGTCGCGCACTCGTGATTGTTCTGATTGTTCGATGAGTCCGGAACTGCCGGAGGCGTCGCTTCCGGTCTTTCTTCTTATGGCCTGAAGGGGGAGGGATATGACCTACACGAGAAAATCGCCCGCGCTGCTGATCATCGGCGTCATCATGTTGCTGTGGGGCTGGCTCAATGCCGGCGGCAGCGTGGATGGCATGCAGGGCTGGTTGCAGAAGAGCGCCTGGTCCGACCACAAGAAGGTCAAGGAGAAGTTCGAGGGCGACCTCAAGATCGCCACCGAGAAGGCCCAGGCCGCCGGGCAGCCTGCCCCGGAAATGAAGATGCCCAAGTCGAAGTTCGACGGCGCCAAGGCGCAGCAGGCGCAGTTGAGCTACATCTTCGGCGGCATCGCGGTGGTCCTCGGGCTGATGATCATGGCCTGGACGCCGAAGGAAGGCAGCCTCGACTACTACCTGTCGATTTTCCCCGGCATGGCCTACATCCTGCTCATCGCCTTCATCGTCCGCTGGGGCCTGGACCCGATGTTCGCCAACTGGGGCAAGGCGGCCAAGGACACGCTCGGCTTCGACTTCGCCCACATATTCAACCTGAATTACGTGGTGCTGGGCATCGTCATCGGCATCGTCATCGTCAATGTGTTCCGGATTCCGGCCTGGGCGGCGAACGGCGTGCGTACCGCGCGCTTCTTCCTCAAGTCCGGCGTCATCCTGCTCGGCACGCTCTACAGCGCCACCGAGCTGGCGCAGCTCGGCGGCCTGTCGGTGGTGATGATCGGCATCTTCGTGCTCGGCTCGGTATGGATCGTCCTGATCATGGG
>JAEHDA010000288.1 GCA_016880655.1 Rhodocyclaceae bacterium | reverse complement strand
CGCCCGCAAGCTGCTCGGCGAACTGAGCGCGGTAACCGCGATCATCGGCAGCACGCTGAAGACGCCCGGTCGCCTGACCTTCCACCTGCGCGGCCACGGCGCGGTGCGCCTGCTGGTTGTGGATTGCGACGAGCAGTTGCGGCTTCGCGGCATGGCCAAGGCGCCACAGGATCTCGCCGCGGCGCCGATCTCCGATCTATTCGGTGACGGCCAGCTCGCCCTCACGCTCGATGCCAACGCTGCGCGCCAGCCGTACCAGAGCATCGTGCCGCTCGCCGGCGACACCATCGCCGCCGTCTTCGAACACTACCTGATCCAGTCGGAGCAAACCCCGTCGCGCCTGTGGCTGACGGCCGATGCCGGCGATGCCTGCGGCCTCTTCCTGCAAAAGCTGCCGGGCGCGGATGCACGCGATCCTGATGGCTGGAACCGGGTCCAGCAGCTCGCCGCGACCATCACGCCCGCGGAACTGGCACTTCCCCCGGAAGCGCTGCTGAAGCGGCTGTTTCCCGAGGAGGACATCCGCCTGTTCAAGCCTCACCCGGTCAGCTACTACTGCCCGCGCAACGAAGAAAAGGTGCTGGAGATGCTGCGCTCGCTCGGCCGTGCGGAAGTCGAGACGACACTCGCCGAACAGGGCGAGATCGTCATCAACGACGACATCTGCAACCAGGAATACCGTTTCGGCCCCGAGGTGGTCGAACTGCTGTTCGCCCCCACCTCGCGAATCCTGCACTGAGCATGGAGATCCTGGTCAGCGAGGAAGCAGGCGTCCGCTATCTGCATTTCAGCTCCGACTGGATCCAGGGCGCCATGCGCATCGCCCGCCCGTTTGCGCTGGAACTCGATTACACCAGGGAAATGATGGCAAGCCTGTTGCTGCGGCCCGATCCGGCCTGGCCGCGCCGGGCGCTGCTGGTCGGCCTCGGCGCCGCCTCGCTGACCAAGTTCCTGCACCGCCACCGACCCGACTCCAGGCTGACCGTGGTGGAAATCGAGCCGGCCGTGGTAGCGTCCGCACGGCAGCACTTCAAACTGCCCGAGGAAGGTCCGCGTCTCAATATTGTCATCGGCGACGGGGCGGATTACGTGGCCGGCTCGAAGAAGAAGTTCGACCTGATCATGGTCGACGGCTTCGATGAGAAGGCGCGCACCGGCATGCTCGACACGCTACCGTTCTACGCCAACTGCCGCGCACTTCTCTCGAACGACGGCCTGCTGGCGGCCAACCTGCTCAGCCGCAGCAAGAACGTCCTGCGCAGCGTCGAGCGGCTGGAACAGGCCTTCGGCGGCCGCGCGCTGGCTTTTCCATCGTGCGACTCCGGCAACACGGTAGCCTTCGCCGCCGCGGGTGACCCCATCGATTTCAGCCTGTCCGACCTCCGCAGCACCGCGCGTCTCCTGAAGAAGGAGACCGGCCTCAACCTGCTGCCGACGGTGATGCGCCTGGAAGGCTGGCACGCCTGCATGGGCGCGCGCCTCGTGCTCTAACCGCGTCTAACCGCCCAGCGCACGCTCGGCGAGCCGCGCCCAGTACCGGATGCCGGTCGGGATGATCGCGTCGTTGAAGTCGTAGTGCGGGCTGTGCAGCATGCAGCCGCCCTCGCCCGGGCCGTTGCCCAGCCAGACGTAGCAGCCCGGCACGACGCTCGACAGATAGGCAAAGTCTTCGGCACCCATGCTCGGCTTGGCGGACACCAGAACCTGTTCACCCCCGGCCACCTGGCGCGCCACTTCGCGGCAGAGAAAGGTTGCGTCAGGATCGTTGATGGTCGGCGGATAGCCCCGCTGGTACTGCAACTGAATCTGGACGCCATGCGCGAGTTCGATGCCCTGGCAGATCCGCCGCATGCCGGCTTCCAGCATCTCCTGCATCTCGGGGGCGAAGGTGCGCACCGTGCCGCCGAGCACCGCCGTCTCGGGCAGCACGTTGTCGGCATGGCCGGCATGAAAGCGGGTGACGCTGACCACGGCCGCGTCCTGCGGATCGACCGCGCGACTGACCAGGGATTGCAGGCCCTGCACAAGCGCCGCGCCGGCCAGCACCGTATCCCTGGCCTGATGCGGCATGGCGGCATGCCCCCCGCGCCCGGTAATGGTGATCTCGAAACGGTCGGCACCCGCCATCACCGGCCCGGCCATGACGACGAAGCTGCCGGCGGGCAGCCCCGGCCAGTTGTGCATTCCGAAGACGCGCTCCATCGGAAAGCGCTCGAACAGCCCTTCCTCGACCATCACGCGGCCGCCGCCTTCGTGCTCTTCGGCCGGCTGGAAAATGAAATGGATGGTGCCGTCGGGACCACGCTCGCGCCGCGCCGCGAGTACTTCCGCAGCGCCGAGCAGCATCGCCGTGTGGCCGTCGTGGCCGCAGGCATGCATGCAGCCTTCGTGTTTCGAGCGGTGCGGGAAAGAATTCAGTTCGGCCAGCGGCAGCGCGTCCATGTCGGCACGCAGCCCGATCGCGGGCCCCTGGCCGGAGCCCATGCGCAAGCGTCCGACCACACCGGTCCGGGCCAGCCCGCGATGCACTTCGATGTCGAGCCGACCAAGGGCCGCTGCGACCGCATCCGAGGTACGCCGTTCGTCGAAAGCCAACTCCGGGTGCGCGTGCAGGTCGCGACGCAGCGCGGCTATGCGGTGATGCAGGTCATCAGGCGAATGATCGTTGTCCATGGCGGTCTCTCCGCCATCAATGGTATCACCGCCTTCGATCGCGCCTCGCGTCAGGCAGCCTTCAGCGTCTCCAGGGCGCGATTCACCGCCCGCTCGAAGATCGGCTCTACCGGAACGATCGCGGCCTCGCCGCGCTCGAGCTGCACCGCCAGCGCCGCGGGCGCAACCGACAGGGCACGTGGCGAATGCGGATTGGTGAACAGGAGAATTCCCCGCTCGGGGCTCACCCAGGACAGGCGGTAGCGGACCGGACCGGCTTCACCACCGGGAAACTCGACCCAGTCGCCTCGTTGCAGTTCGTCGACCCGACGCTGCGCCTCGCTGTCGCCTTCGAGCACGGGCACGTTGGCGGAATCCACCAGCGACATGCTCTCCACCACTGCGCCATCGGCCTCGATCGATTCCGCTACGATGGCAGGACCGGCGGGCATTTCGGGTTTGGGCCACACGGTCGTGACAGGCGGTGCGGCACCCCGGAGCACGGCCGCATGGAGGCTGAACAGGCAGTCCAGCATGGATACCCGGCGTTCCATCGTCACATCGGCCTGATCGAGGCCGTCGTGAATGCGCTTGACCAGGGTCGGCAACTTGGCGGCAAGGCCCTTGCGGCCGGTTGCATCCGAGACCGGCGCGACGCTCGCCACCAGATCGGCGGCGGTGCTCACCGCGGACTCCCAGCCGGACGGATCATCGTTGAGATACCGGCGCACCAGCAGCGCCCGCCATTCGCGCGTCAGAAGATCGGCAACCGCTGCGGGCAAAGGCGTGGTCAACCAGTCGGAGAGCACGGCATCGGCGGCAACCGCGGCCAGCTCGCGCCGCTCCTGCTCGGCGACCAGCGGCGCGGCCTTGGCCGCGCGAACATCGGCGTCGCTCTCCTGACGCTCCAGGAATTCGTTCAGATCGGCGCACAACACGTCGAACAGACTCGCGTCCTGCTTGAACTCCGTCTGTAGACGTTCGACGATCGTGGCGATGTGCGCATACAGCGGATCGCCATGACCGACATCGGGGCCGCAGCGCGCGGCAGCGCGGGAAAGACTGTCCAGCAGTCGCCGGGCCGGATGCTGTTTGCTGGAGAAGAAGCTCTTGTCCAGCATCGCCACCTTCAACACCGGAATCTGCAAGCGTCCCACCAGGGCCTTGATCGGATCGGCAACCGACTTGTCGTCGAAAATGAAGTCGAACAGCGTGGCGACGATGTCGACCGTCACCGCATCGAGGTGATCGAGCCCCTGGCCCACGTCGCT
>JAEHDA010000287.1 GCA_016880655.1 Rhodocyclaceae bacterium | reverse complement strand
GGCCGATGATGTCGCGATAGGCCTGCGTTTCGCCCGGAATGAGCAGTACGTAGCTGTCGAGCGCGTAACCGTGGCGTGTGGTGTGCACCTTGGCTTCGGCAATCGACATGCCCAGCCGAGCGAAAAATCCGCACGTGCGCGCGAACAGGTCGGGCTGGTCGGCGACGTAAGCCATGACCTGGATGCCGTCGCCGGTCGGGTTGATGCGTGCGCGGATGACCGGTTCCGGGCTCTCGGTCCGGTAATAGAGCGTTCGCGCGTGCCATGCGATCTCGTCGGCATCGTGGCGCAGGAAATAGCCGGTGTCGAGTTGCTGCCATAGCGGCGCTTCGACGTCGGGACGCAGGCCGCGCAGGCGCAGCATGCGGCGCGCTTCCTCCTGTCGCTCGCCGACGCCGGCCATCTGCGGCGGCGCATCGCCGCGCAGCAGTTGGGCGGTCGCGCGGAACAAGTCTTCCAGCAGCTTGCCCTTCCACGTGTTCCAGACCTTGGGGCTGGTGCCACGGATATCGGCCACGGTCAGCAGGTACAGCGCAGTGAGCCGCCGCTCGGTGCCGACGACGCGCGCGAAGTCGCGGATCACCTGCGGGTCGGCGAGGTCCTGCTTTTGCGCCACCTGCGACATGGTCAGGTGTTGCCCGACCAGGAACACCACCAGTTCCGCATCTTCGCCCTCGATTCCGTGCTGGCGGCAGAAACGTCGGGCGTCAGCCATCCCGAGTTGGGAATGGTCGCCGCCGCGACCCTTGGCGATGTCGTGGAAGAGCGCGGCGACATAGAGCAGCCACGAGCGGTCGAAGCCGGCAATCAGGCGCGTACAAAACGGGTACTCGTGCGCAAAGTCAGGCACGGCGAGACGCCGAAGATTGCGCACGACCTGAAGGATGTGCTGGTCGACGGTATAAACGTGGAACAGGTCGTGCTGCATCTGGCCGACGATGCGGCCGAAGGCCGGCAGATACTGGCCGAGAATGTCGTACTGGTTCATCCGCCGCAGCTCATGCGTCAGGCCCCGGTGGCCCTTGAACAACTGCAAGAACAGATCGGGCGCCTGCGGGTGCCGCCGCAGGGCGGCGCCGCAATGACTGTGCGCCTGCCATAGCGCCCGCAGCGTCCGGGCGGTCATGCCGTGCAACTCGGGCCGGCGCGCCATCAGCAGAAAGCTCTCCAGGATCGCCAGCGGCTCTTCCTCGAACAGGTTGTCGCGCCGGATGTCGAGCAGGTCGCGCACCATCTGGAAATGCCGGTCGATGACGATCGGCGGTGCGGCCGGCCCTGGCGCCAGGCGAGCATTCAGGTTTTGCAGCACCAGCGCATTCAGCTGAGTCACCGCCTTGGCGTTTCGGTAGTAGCGCTGCATCAGCAATTCCGACGCGCGCTTGCTTTCCGTGCGCTCGATGCCGAAGCTCCTCGCGAGGGCTTCCTGATGCTCGAAGGAGAGCCGGTCTTCGCGGCGGCCGGCGATGTTGTGGAGCCGGATGCGCAGGTGGCGCAGGAAGGCCTCGGCCCGCGCCAGTTGCCGGGACTCGTCGGCGGTGACCAGCACGGTTTGCGCGAGGTCGCGCCAACTGCCGCCGAGGTGGGCCGCCTCGGCGATCCAGAGGATCACCTGTAGGTCGCGCAGGCCCCCAGGGCTTTCCTTGCAGTTGGGTTCCAGGCTGTACGGCGTGTCGTTGAAACGCGAGTAGCGCTCCGCCTGCTCCAGTTGCTTGGCCTTGAAGAAGGCGAGCGGATCGAGATGGGCGTGAAAGCGCCGGGCGAATTCCTTGAACAGCGCGCGGCTGCCGCACAGGTGGCGGGCCTCGATCAGCGTGGTCTGGATGGTGATGTCGCGCCCGGCTTCGTCGAGGCATTCGGCGATGTTGCGCACACTGTGCCCGATATCAAGACCGACATCCCAGAGCATGCCGATCAGCGGTTCAAGGCGCGGATGATGGTCGGCACCACAGCCTTCCGGCACCAGGATCAGCAGGTCGACGTCGGAGGCCGGGTAGAGTTCGCCGCGTCCGTAACCGCCCACGGCGACGAGCGCGACCTGGGACGGCATCGCCATCCCGCGCCAGATTTCGCGCAGGACGCGATCGACCAGGCGGGCGCGCCCGTGCAGCAGGGCGACCGCCGATCGGGTTTTCTCGTACTCGGCGCGCAGTTGCAGTTGGCCCTCGCGCAATGCGGCGCGCGTCTCCGCAACAAGGCTGCGCGTGTCGGGTACGGGTGCTGCAGGGGTGGAGGCTGCGGGGACGGCCATGGCCGGGTCAACCGGCGGCGAAGGGATTGGCCGGCGCGCCGGCCGATAGCGTCAGAACCTCGGCACCCGTCGCCGTGACGACGATGGTGTGTTCCCACTGGGCCGACAGGCTGCGGTCCTTGGTGACGATGGTCCAGCCGTCCGGCAACTCCGAGATGGCCGCCTTGCCGGCGTTGATCATCGGCTCGATGGTGAAGATCATGCCGGGCAGCAGTTCCGGTCCGGTGCCGGCCTTGCCGTAATGGAGTACCTGAGGCTCCTCGTGGAAACTGCGGCCGATGCCGTGGCCGCAGAACTCGCGTACGACCGAGAAGCCGTTCTTCTCGGCATGGCGCTGGATGGCAGCGCCGATATCGCCGAGCCGCGCCCCGGGTTTCACTTGGCCGATGCCGAGCCAGAGGCACTCAAGGGTGATCTGGCACAGGCGCTTGGCGAGAATCGAGGCTTCGCCCACCAGGAACATCCGGCTGGTATCGCCATGCCAGCCGTCCTTGATGGTCGTGATGTCGAGATTGACGATATCGCTTTTCTTCAGTGGTCGGTCGTTGGGAACACCGTGGCAGACTTGGTGATTGACCGAGGCGCAGATCGACTTGGGGTAGGGAGGATAGCCAGGCGGCGCGTAGTTCAACGGTGCCGGCACGCAACCCTGCACCTTCACCATGTAGTCGTGGCAGAGCCGGTCCAGCTCTTCGGTAGCGACGCCCGGCTTGACGAAGGGCGTGATGTAGTCGAGGACTTCCCCGGCCAGACGACCGGCGACGCGCATGCCTTCGATTTCCTCGGAATTCTTGACGATGATGCTCATGGTTTCGCCGCTGCTGAATGGTTGCCGCCATTCTACCTGTCGGCCCGCCAACGCATTGAACTCCTTGATGTACTGACGAAGGAAAGGTTATACTGCGAAGCTTGTCCGGGAAGCCGGGCAAAATTCACACGTCCGGCGCCGAATGGGTGATCACTGCATCACGGCCGGGCGGAGGCTAACCCATATCGGAGATCGATACATGAGCACTACCATGCGCCAGATGCTGGAGGCCGGCGTTCATTTCGGCCACCAGACCCGTTTCTGGAACCCCAAGATGGCCAATTACATCTTCGGCCATCGCAACAAGATCCACATCATCAACCTCGAAAAGACCCTCGCCAAGTACAACGAGGCGATTGCGTTCGTGAAGAAGATGGCTGGCCAGAAGGGCACCATCATGTTCGTCGGCACCAAGCGCCAGGCGCGCGAGATCATTGCCGAGGAAGCCGCTCGCTGCGGCATGCCTTGCGTCGATGAGCGCTGGCTGGGTGGCATGCTGACCAACTTCAAGACCGTCAAGCTGTCGATCAAGCGTCTGAAGGACATGGAGCAGATGGCGCAGGACAACGCCTTCGAGAAGATGTCGAAGAAGGAAGGGCTGATGCTCCAGCGCGAAATGGTCAAGCTGCAGAAGAGTCTTGGCGGGATCAAGGACATGGTCGGCTTGCCGGATGCGCTGTTCGTCATCGACGTCGGCTACCACAAGATCGCCATTACCGAAGCCAACAAGCTGGGCATCCCGGTGATCGGCGTGGTCGACACCAACCACAGCCCGGAAGGCATCAACTACATCATCCCCGGCAACGACGATTCGTCGCGTGCCATCCGCCTGTACGCCCGCGGCATTGCCGATGCGATCATGGAAGGCAGGAACCAGTCGATCAGCGAAATCGTGCAGCAGATTGCCGGCGAGGATGAGTTCGTCGAGATCGAAGAAGGCGCGGGGGAGTAAGGCAAATGGCCGAAATCACCGCAAGCATGGTCAAGGAACTGCGCGAGAAGACCGACGCGCCGATGATGGAATGCAAGAAGGCGCTGGCCGAGGCTGGTGCCGACATGGCCAAGGCCGAGGAAATCCTGCGCGTCAAGCTGGGCAACAAGGCGACCAAGGCTGCAACGCGGGTCGCTGCCGAAGGCGTGGTCGGCATGTACCTGTCCGGCGACGGCAAGCTCGGTGCCATGATCGAGGTTAATTCCGAGACCGACTTCGTCGCCAAGAACGACGAGTTCATCGCCCTGGCCAAGGGTTGCGCAGAACTGGTGGCATCGAAGAATCCGGCCGACGTGGCGGCGCTTTCCGCACTGCCGATGGGCGAGGGCACGGTCGAGACGACCCGTGCTGCGCTGGTGGGCAAGATCGGCGAGAACATGAGCATTCGCCGCTTCGTCCGCATCGCCGCCAAGGGCAAGCTTTCGTTCTACGTTCACGGCGGTTCGAAGATTGGCGTGCTGGTCGATGTGACCGGTGGCGACGATCAGATGGCCAAGGATCTGGCGATGCACATCGCGGCCTCCAAGCCCAAGTCGCTCGATGCCTCCGGTGTACCGGCCGACCTGCTCGACACCGAGCGCCGCATCGCCATCGAGAAGGCGCGCGAAGCAGGCAAGGCCGAGAACATGCTGGAGAAGATCGCCGAAGGCACGGTGCAGAAGTACCTGAAGGACGTAACCCTGCTCGGCCAAGTGTTCGTCAAGGCCGAGGACGGCAAGCAGACCATCGAGCAACTGCTGAAGAGCAGGGGCGCGACGGTCAACGGCTTCACGCTCTACGTCGTTGGCGAAGGCATCGAAAAGAAGGTCAGCGACTTCGCCGCCGAAGTGGCCGCCCAGGCCGCCGCCGCCAAGAAGTAGGCCGCAAGAGTCAGCCGTCGCAGTACGCCACCTTGTCTGCCAATATGACTGTCACCATGCCTGCCTACAAGCGCATCCTGCTCAAGCTCTCGGGTGAAGCCCTGATGGGGGACGACGCCTACGGAATCAACCGCGATACCCTCTGGCGTATCGTCAATGAGGTCAAGGTGGTCGCCGATCTCGGCATCGAGATCGGCGTCGTCATCGGCGGCGGCAACATCTTCCGCGGCATGGCGGGCGCGTCGACGGGCATGGACCGGGCGACGGCCGACTACATGGGCATGCTGGCCACGGTCATGAATGCCATGGCACTGGCCGATGCCATGCGTCAGGCGAACTTGCAGGCGCGCGTACAGTCGGCGCTCAACATCGAGCAGGTGGTCGAGCCCTATATCCGCGGCAAGGCCATTCGTTACCTGGAGGAGGGCAAGGTTGTGGTATTCGGTGGCGGCACCGGCAATCCTTTTTTCACCACGGATACCGCGGCGGCACTGCGCGGTTCGGAAATCGGCGCCGACATCGTTCTCAAGGCGACCAAGGTCGACGGCATCTACACGGCCGATCCGAAGAAGGATCCGACCGCGACCCGTTTCGCCAAGATCAGCTTCGACGAGGCGATCGGCCGGAATCTGGCCGTGATGGACGCGACGGCCTTCGCGCTTTGCCGCGACCAGAAGCTGCCCATCAATGTGTTCTCCATCTTCAAGGCCGGTGCGCTGAAGCGCGTGGTCATGGGCGAGAACGAAGGAACGCTGGTTTATTGCTAGGAG
>JAEHDA010000286.1 GCA_016880655.1 Rhodocyclaceae bacterium | reverse complement strand
GTTTCCACCCTCAAGGAATTGTGCAAGCGCTGGAAGCCGGCGGTGGCCAAGGGGTTCGAAAAGAAGTCTCGCCATCAGGCATTGGCCGACATCCACGAGTCCATCGATGAGCTCAAGTACTACCGCGACAACTTTCTGTCGTTGTAGCCCAGTTGCCAAGGCCCGGTGACGGCCGTTTCTTCCATGCAGCCGAAGCTACGTGCCGGAGCGCCGATATAAGCGCAGCCGCTCGCTGCGGTCCCCCGGCCGGTGCCCTTCCCAGACTTTCGTCCATCCTTCCGGTGCAGCCTCGTTCGGCTCGCCCTGGGCGATCAGCCAGTGACAGGCCTTGCTGCCCCAACGGGTACGGATGCCTCCGAAGTAGTCAAGCGCCGCTCGCTGGGCCGGGCCCAAGGCGAGCCGGCCGATGCAGCCGGCGTCGGCGGGCAGGGCATGGCGCAGGCTGGCCACGACCGGCCGATAGGTCTTGCCGTAATCGATCCACGGCATCCAGAGGGCCACCAGCATTACCCATGACATGGTGACTCCCACCGCCCAGCGGCTCACGACGCGCCAAGGCGAGCGCGGCGACCGGGCCAGCGTCATGATCCAGGCGGCTGTCGCGGCCAGCGCAACAAGAGAGGCGAACAGGGAGAAGTGGGCGACGAAGCCCGGCCCGAGCTTCGCCACATTGCCGGCAATCTTGGCCGGCCAGCCCGTCAACATCGCCACCGAGCCGAGCCAGATCAGGGCGGCAGCGATCGACAGCGTCATCATTCCAAACCAGTCCCAGGCGTTGCCTGCCCCCCGCCGCAAGCTTGCACTGCCGGCGGCGGCGAGCAGTATCAGCGGCGGAACGAGCGGCAGCGCGGATGCGGTCCTGGCGTCATGGCTCATGTACCAGAGGAAGGCAACGATCGCTCCCACCGCCGGAATGGCCATGCCCGGGGTTTCCATGAGATGGCGGCGATTCCGCCAGAGCGCCCACGGGGCGATGTACAGGATCGGCCAGGCAAACCAGCCGAGAAATTTCGCATGTCCGAGAGTGAATCCGCCGCGTGGCTCCGTCGCCGCCAGTTCGGTGGCCCACCAGGCGTTCAGGTACGCCGGTTCGTGCTGTGCGAGGAGCAATGGCCAAGCCGCGGCAAGTACGCCGCCCAGACAGAGGACAATCGCAAGTGCGGCGTAGCGCTTCTGTACGAGCGGAATTGCCAGCAAAGTCAGCGGTGGCAACACGCCGCCCAGACCGCCCGCCAGGAAGCTTCCACCGAGACTGGTGCCCATGAGCAGCGCACCGACCAGCGGACGCCCAGGCAACAACGCCACCCCCCAGTAAACGCCTGCCGAGGCGGCAAGCACGGCGGCAGCCGGTTGCGCTTCGTGGATCGGCACCAGAAGGCCGAGCGTACCTACGGCGAGCAGCGGAACACCCCAGCCGGCGTCGTTGCCGTAGAGCGTGCGAGCGGCGCCGGCCAACAGGAAGAGAAACAGGCCGCCGAACAAGGCCGAGGCCAGGCGAGCACCATCGTGGAAGGGCAGGAACGTCCGGGTGATACTGGCGGTGGCCGCGGCCAGCCAATGGTAGAGCGGCTCTGCTTCCGCCCAGGCTTCGCCGGCCAGCGTCGGCTTGAGCCAGTTGTCGCTCGTGTGGAACCCGTGCGCGATGGCCAGGCCGATGGCGTCCTCGGACTTCCACGGGTCGTGGCCGATGATGCCGGCGAGCAGGTAGATCGTACAGACGACCATCACCAGCCAGGGTAGCGGGCCGGGTTGTCTCGATTCGAAGAAAAAGCTCATTGGCGGTCAGAAACAAAAAAGGCAGCCGAAGCTGCCTTTTGCTTTTTACCCAGCCAATCAGGCAGCGGCATTCTTGCCGTACTTCTGACGGAAGCGCTCGATACGGCCGGCGGTGTCCATGACCTTCTGCTTGCCCGTGTAGAACGGATGGCAGGACGAGCAGACTTCGATGTGCAGCGGCTTGCTGTTGGTCGAGGCGGTCTTGAACGTGTTGCCGCAGCTGCACGTCACGTCGATCTCGTTGTACTTCGGGTGGATGCCTTCTTTCATTGCCTGATCCTTTGCGTTCTGTACCATACCGGCGCCCGTGAGTGTGGCGGGCTTGAAGAGGGGCGCATTATCCCTAAAAAGCGGTGTCAAATCAACCGCAAATTTTGGCTAGCCCCGGCGCATGGCGTCGAAGAACTCGCCGTTGTTCTTCGTCGCCTTGACCTTGTCGAGCAGGAATTCGGTCGCTTCGAGGTCGTCCAGGCCGTACAGCAGCTTGCGCAGGATCCAGACCTTCTGCAAAACGTCCGGCTTGAGCAGCAGTTCTTCGCGACGGGTGCCTGATCGATTGACGTTGATCGACGGATACACGCGCTTCTCGGCCATGCGGCGATCCAGGTGGATTTCCATGTTGCCGGTACCCTTGAACTCTTCGTAGATCACGTCGTCCATGCGGCTGCCGGTATCGATCAGCGCGGTGGCGATGATGGTCAGCGAGCCGCCTTCTTCGACGTTGCGAGCGGCGCCGAAGAATCGCTTCGGCTTTTGCAGGGCGTTGGCGTCCACACCGCCGGTCAGCACCTTGCCGGAGGCCGGCTGCACGGTATTGTAGGCGCGGGCGAGGCGGGTGATCGAGTCGAGCAGGATGACCACATCCTTCTTGTGCTCGACCAGGCGCTTGGCTTTCTCGATCACCATTTCGGCGACCTGCACGTGACGCGTGGCCGGTTCATCGAAGGTGGAAGCGACGACTTCGCCCTTGACCGAGCGGGTCATTTCCGTCACTTCCTCCGGACGCTCGTCGATCAGCAGGACGATCAGCACGACGTCGGGATGATTGGCGGTGATGGCATGCGCGATGTGCTGCATCATTACCGTCTTGCCTGATTTCGGGCTGGAAACCAGCAGGCCGCGCTGGCCCTTGCCGATCGGCGCGATGATGTCGATGATGCGGCTGGTGAAGTTCTCCTCGCCACGCATTTCGCGCTCGAGCTTCATGTGCTCGGTCGGGTGCAGCGGCGTCAGGTTCTCGAACAGGATCTTGTGCTTGCTGGCCTCGGGGCTTTCGCCGTTGACCTTGTCCAACTTGACCAGCGCGAAATAGCGTTCGCCTTCCTTCGGTGTGCGGATCTCGCCTTCGATGGTGTCGCCGGTGCGCAGGTTGAAACGGCGGATCTGCGAAGGCGAGACGTAGATGTCGTCGGTGCCCGCCAGGTACGAAATGTCCGGCGAACGCAGGAAGCCGAAGCCGTCTGGCAGTACTTCCATGACACCGTCGCCAAAGATCGACTCACCTTTCTTGGCTTGATCCTTGAGGAGGGCGAAGATCAGTTCCTGCTTGCGCAGTCGGTTGGCGCCTTCAATGCCATCGGCGTTGGCCATGTCCAGCAGGGTGCTGACATGATGGGCTTTGAGCTCCGAGAGATGCATGGGAAGACCTGTGCGGTGGCGCGGGAAGATGTCCGGGAGGGATGTCCGGAAGGAATGCTATTCAGGGAATTTCTGGACGCGGCCGGGAGTGCCGGCGCTGGCCTGAATCCGCGGCGCTTGTTCTATTGAAGCGGATTCAGGCGCGGACTCTAGCGAGTTCAGAGATTGCTGTCAATGAAGGCGGTGAGCTGGGATTTCGACAGGGCGCCGATCTTGGTTGCCTCGACATTGCCGCCCTTGAAGAGGATCAGGGTCGGAATGCCGCGGATGCCGTATTCGCCCGGTGTCTTTGGGTTCTCGTCGATGTTGAGCTTGGCGACCTTCAGCTTGCCGCCATACTCCTTGGCGACTTCGTCGAGGATCGGGGCGATCATCTTGCAGGGGCCGCACCATTCGGCCCAATAGTCGACCAGCACGGGCGTGCCCGAGTCCAGCACCTCGGACTTGAAATTGGCGTCGGTGACATGAAGGATGTGTTCGCTCATGGATTCCTCAGGATATTGATTGCCGCGGACTGCGTCGAGGCGCCGCGACGGAAGTGTTCTCGATTCCGGGCGGGGTGGCCCGGTGCGAGGGCATCCTAACAAATAATTGGCAGAACTTAAAAGTTGAGTACTATACTCAGGCATAAGCAATTGGAGGCTGTCGATGGCTTACGTGGTGACGGAAGCGTGCATCAAGTGCAAGTACACAGACTGCGTGGATATCTGCCCCGTCGATTGCTTTCGGGAGGGGCCGAATTTTCTGGTCATCGATCCCGACGAATGCATCGATTGCACGCTATGCGTGCCGGAGTGCCCCGCCGAAGCCATCTTCGCCGAGGACGACGTTCCGGAGAACCAAAGGGCATTCATTGCCCTCAATGCCGAGCTGGCCAGTAAATGGCCGGCCATCATCGAGCGCAAGGCGCCGCCGCCTGATGCGGACGAGTGGAAGGGGGTCGGCGACAAGTTGCGCTTGTTGCAACGCTGACAGGAGGGTGCAACCATGCGGGTAAAGGAAATTCTTGCGGTGAAGGGCCAGGTGCTCTACACCATCGCGCCGGAGATCAAGCTCTCCGTGGCCATTGCAGCGATGAGCGAACGGGACGTCGGCTCGCTCGCCTGCTTCGAGCAGGGCAAGATGGCCGGCATGCTGACCTTTCGCGAGATCGTCAAGGTGCTGCATGCCAAGGGTGCTGCCTGGGGTTCGGTGAGCGTCGGCGAAGTCATGGTTCGGGATCCCGTGGTCGGCCGGCCGGACATGGAGGTCGACGAGCTGCGCCGCCTGATGGTGGCGAAGCACATGCGCTACCTGCCAATCATGGAGGGCGATACATTGCTGGGCGTCATCTCGTTCCATGATGTCGCCCGGGCAGTGCTGGAGGAGCAGGGGTTCGAGAATCGCATGCTCAAGGCCTACATCAGCGACTGGACTCAGGAGGAGGTTCGCGCCCGAGCCGGGTAGAGTCAGCCGTGGTGGAACGCCGTGGTAGACTGGCTCCATGTCCGGCAATACCTTTGGCACCCTGTTCCGCGTCACGTCCTTCGGTGAATCCCACGGTCCCGCCATCGGCTGCGTTGTCGATGGCTGCCCGCCGGGCCTCGAGTTGTGCCAAGCGGACATCCAGGCCGAACTGGATCGGCGCCGGCCGGGCACTTCCAGGCATGTCACGCAGCGCCAGGAGCCCGACACAGTGGAGATCCTCTCCGGCGTATTCGAGGGCAAGGCCACCGGTACGCCCATCGCACTCCTGATCCGCAACCAGGATCAGCGCAGCAAGGACTACGGCAATATCGCCAGCAGCTTCCGGCCAGGCCACGCCGACTACACCTACTGGCAGAAATATGGAATCCGCGACTATCGCGGCGGCGGACGCGCCAGTGCCCGCGAGACGGCGGTGCGTGTGGCTGCCGGCGCGATCGCGAGGAAATGGCTGCGCGA
The DNA here is from genome assembly GCA_016880655.1 of Rhodocyclaceae bacterium. Taxonomy (GTDB): domain Bacteria; phylum Pseudomonadota; class Gammaproteobacteria; order Burkholderiales; family Rhodocyclaceae; genus Fen-999. The sequence goes on along the minus strand of JAEHDA010000286.1, from coordinate 8,608 downwards.
ACGCTATGGTGTTTCGGTGCGCGGCTACCTGAGCCAGCTCGGACCGATCGAGATTCCCCTGCGCGACTGGTCGGCAGTCGCGCAAAATCCGTTCTTCGCGCCCAATGCCGACATCGTGCCGCAATTGGAGTCCTACATGGACCAATTGCGCAAGGATGGCGACTCCGTCGGTGCGCGTATCACGGTAGTGGCCGAGAATGTTCCGGTCGGCTGGGGTGATCCGGTCTATGACCGACTCGATGCCGACATCGCCTATGCGATGATGGGAATTAACGCGGTGAAGGGCGTCGAAGTCGGCGCCGGTTTCGGCTCCGTCGTCCAGCGTGGCAGCGAGCACGGCGATGAACTGACCCCGCACGGTTTCCTCAGCAATCACGCCGGCGGGATTCTCGGCGGCATTTCCACCGGTCAGGATGTGGTTGTCAATATCGCCATCAAGCCGACATCAAGCATCCGCCTGCCGCGCCGGTCGATCGACCTTCAAGGAAATCCGACTACGGTGGAAACGCATGGCCGCCACGATCCTTGCGTCGGCATTCGCGCCACGCCAATCGCCGAGGCGATGTTGGCGCTGGTGCTGATCGATGCGGCGTTGCGCCACCGAGCGCAGTGCGCCGACGTCCAATGTCCGACGCCGAAGGTGCCGGGCCGGTTGGTAAAATGAATTAGCAATTGAGAGAGGGAGAGCATCCATGCAAGTAGATCACCATGACCTGTTCGCCGACTTTCCGGACATGCGCGACGCCATTGAAGTGCTGCGCGCAGGCAATCCTTATTTCGCGCGTTCGTTCGGACAATACAGCCGCTTGACCGGTCGGGTTGAAGACCTTGAAGTGCACGACATGCCTGTTGCGGACTTCACGATGGAAGACATGAAGAAGCAGCGCGTCAAGCTGAAGGATGAGCTTTACCACTTTCTGCTTGCCTATCGCGCCGGACAGAAGCAGAAGTAATCGCCGAAGGGCAGGGGCGCGTGCGCCTGCCGCACGCCGATGTCGTCGCGCATCCCGCCCCTATTGCCACCGTCATCGTCATACTGGCGATTGGCGGCGTGGTATTTCTTCTATTTCGCTTTCATCGGCGCGTTCGCGCCGTATTTCACGCTCTATCTACAGTCGCTCGGCCTCGCCGCGCCGGCCATCGGCACCTTGATGTCACTGATGCTGGCAATGCGCCTTCTGGCACCCAACCTGTGGGGCTGGCTGGCTGATCGCCTCGGCCGAAAAGTGGTGGTCGTTCGGGCATCTGCACTGCTGTCGATAGCCGGCTTTGTGCTGTTCTTTTTCGCCAGCGGTTTCTGGGCGCTGTTTGCAGCCATGGCGTTGATGTCGTTTTTCTGGAGCGCAGCCCTGCCGCTGGTCGAGGCGCTGACCCTGCGTCATCTGGAGGGCCGAGCCGAACAGTACGGACGTATTCGCCTTTGGGGCTCGGTGGGCTTCATCGTCGCCGTACTCGGGACTGGCGCATGGCTGGACAGGGCGTCGCTGGACAGCCTGCTCTGGGTAAATCTCGGTCTGCTGGTCGGGATACTGTTTTGTGCCGGGTTGCTTTCGGATGCGCACCCCGGCGCTGGCGTGGATTCCCCCCACCCCGACCTGTGGTCCGGTCTGATGCGACCAGGAGTGCTGGCGCTCCTGGCGGCCTGCTTTTTCATGTCGGCTGCCCACAGTCCGTTCTATGTTTTTTATTCGATCCATCTTGTCGAGCACGGCTACGACAAGACATCGCTAGGCGCCTTGTGGTCGCTTGGGGTCGTGGCGGAAGTCGGGGTGTTCCTGCTCATGCCACGAATGATGCGAGCCTGGTCGCTGCGCACCATCTTGTTGACCACTTTCATCCTGGCGGCGATCCGCTTCCTGATGATCGGCTGGGGGGCGAATGTCCTGGGAATGTTGCTTCTCGCACAGGTGCTCCACGGCGCGACTTTTGGTGCCTACCACGCGGCGGCCGTGGCTGTTCTCAATCAGTGGTTCCCGGCTCGGCAGCAGGCTAGGGTTCAGGCACTTTACGGCAGCATCTCGTACGGTGCGGGTGGCATGCTCGGCAACATCGCCAGCGGCGCCGTCTGGGAGTGGCTGGGCGCCGGACCTACATTCACTCTCGGGTCCATTTTTGCTGCCATCAGCCTGCTGCTGGCATGGCGCGGCTGGCGGTCAGACCCGCAAAGCGCCAAGCCTGCTGTGCGATAATCCGCCCTCTCCGATTGCCCGGAGAGCCCGGCTGCGGCGTTTCCGGAGCCAGTCAATCTGCATAGGAACGGACATGAAGATTTGTGTGTTACCCGGCGACGGCATCGGCCCGGAAATTACCGCGCAGGCCGTGCGGGTGCTTAAGGCCCTGGGCCTGAAAATGGACATGGAAGAGGCCCTGCTGGGCGGTTGTGCAGTGGATGCCGCCGGTGACCCCTACCCGGAGGCGACCCGGAAGCTGGCGCAGGCGGCGGATGCCGTTCTGCTTGGCGCGGTCGGCGGTCCCCAGTGGGACGACAATCCGCGCGAGCTGCGCCCGGAACGCGGTCTGCTCGGCATTCGCAAGCATCTTGGGCTGTTTGCAAATCTTCGGCCCGCCATGCTGTATCCGGAACTTGCCAATGCCTCGACGCTGAAGCCCGAGGTAGTGGCCGGCCTGGATATCCTGATCGTGCGCGAATTGACCGGCGACATCTATTTCGGCCAGCCGCGCGGCATCGAGATTCGAAATGGCGAGAAGGTCGGCTTCAACACCATGATCTACAGCGAGACCGAGATACGCCGCATTGCCAAGGTCGCTTTCGAAGCAGCTCGGCGACGCAGCAAGAAGGTTTGTTCGGTCGACAAGATGAACGTGCTGGAATGCACGCAGCTGTGGCGTGACGTGGTGACCAGTATCGCCCCCGAATACCCGGATGTAGAACTCAGCCACATGCTGGTGGACAATGCCGCCATGCAACTGGTGCGCAATCCGAAGCAGTTCGACGTCATGGTCACGGGCAACATGTTCGGCGATATCCTGTCCGACGAGGCTTCGATGCTGACCGGCTCGATCGGCATGTTGCCGTCCGCTTCGCTCGATGCCAACAACAAGGGCCTGTACGAACCCTGCCACGGCTCGGCGCCGGACATCGCCGGCAAGGGCATTGCCAATCCGCTGGCGACCATCCTTTCTGCGGCCATGATGCTGCGCCATACCTTCGGCATGGATGAGGCGGCGCAGCGCATCGAAAACGCCGTCAAGAAGGTGCTGGCGCAGGGTTACCGAACGGGTGACATTTTCGAGTCTGGAATGAAGAAGGTCGGTACGCGGGAAATGGGCGACGCTGTGCTGGCAGCACTGTAACGGTTACATACACTCAAGGATTGTGGAAATGAAGCGAGTTGGTCTGGTAGGTTGGCGCGGCATGGTGGGCTCGGTGCTGATGCAGCGCATGCGGGCTGAGAATGATTTTGCCCTGATCGAACCCGTGTTCTTCACGACTTCCAACATCGGCGGCAAGGGACCGGCCGAAGCTGGTGGGACACCGCTCAAGGATGCCAGAAGCGTCGACGAGCTGCGCCGGATGGACATCGTCATCACCTGCCAGGGTGGCGACTACACCAACGAAATCTTTCCCAGGCTCCGTGCCGCGGGTTGGAATGGCCACTGGATCGATGCTGCGTCGAGCCTGCGCATGAAGGACGATGCGGTCATCATCCTCGATCCTGTCAATTTGAACGTGATCAAGGATGCCCTGGCCAAGGGAGGTCGCAACTGGATTGGCGGCAACTGCACCGTCTCGCTCATGCTGATGGCGCTGGGCGGCTTGTTCAAGGACGACCTGATCGACTGGATGACTTCCATGACCTACCAGGCAGCGTCCGGTGCCGGTGCCCAGAACATGCGCGAGTTGCTTCAGCAGATGGGTGAAGCCCATGGCGTGGCTAAGGCACTGCTCGATGATCCGGCCTCCGCAATCCTCGACATCGACCGAGAAGTGGCGGGCATCCTGCGCGACGAGAAGTTTCCGACCGCGAACTTCGGTGTACCGCTGGCCGGCTCGCTGATCCCCTGGATCGACAAGGATCTGGGGAACGGACAGAGCCGCGAGGAGTGGAAGGGCGGCGCTGAAACCAACAAGATCCTCGGCCTGACCGCCAAGCCGATTCCAGTCGATGGCCTTTGCGTGCGCATCGGTGCGATGCGCTGCCATTCCCAGGCTATGACCATCAAATTAAAGAAAGACGTACCGCTGGCCGATATCGAGACCATGCTGGCCGCGCACAACGACTGGGTGAAGGTCATCCCGAATCAGCGTGATGTGACCATGAAGGAACTGACTCCGGCGGCAGTGACCGGCACCCTTGCGACCCCGGTGGGCCGTCTGCGCAAGCTGTCCATGGGTCCCGAATACCTTTCGGCGTTCACGGTTGGCGATCAGTTGCTTTGGGGTGCTGCGGAACCTTTGCGGCGGATGTTGCGAATCCTCCTTGGTTGAGAGAATCCAGCAACATGATGCAAAGGTTTAGCTTGCATCGCTAACTTCATGATGTTATTTTGAATACTGGATTGTTATCCCCACGGGGAGGCGTTGTGGCCAAATCGATAAAGCGAAACGGATTTCAATTGTCTGCTCTTGCCGCGGCATTGTGCCTGTCGGCAACAGGTGCATACGCCGCAGGACTAGGCAAGATCACGGTCTTGTCGCCTTTGGGCCAGCCTCTGCGCGCCGAGATAGACGTCAGTGCGTCGCGCGAAGAGTTGGTGTCGATGAATGCTCGACTGGCGTCTCCCGAGGCGTTCAGGCAGGTTGGTATCGAGTATGCCCCTGGCGTTTCCGGCATACGGTTTGCACTCGACAAGCGCAAGGATGGACAGCCCTACTTGCGCATGACCACCGATCGGCCGGTCAATGAGCCGTTCCTCGATGTTCTGGTCGAGCTTACCTGGCCTTCGGGTCGGATGGTTCGCGAATACACGGTCCTGCTGGATCCTCCGGAAGGGCTGACTCCAACCGCGCCGGTACCGGTCGCTGCGCCGGAGTCGTCAAGGCCTCTGGTCGCGCCGAAAGCCGTATCCGCTCCGGCTGCCGTGCCCGCCCCGGTTCCAGCCACCGAAAAGGCCGCTCCGGCCCCGGTCCCGGCGAAGGCGGCGCCAGTCGCCAAGGCCGCTGACGAAACGAACGCCCGCCTGGTCAAGAGCGGCGATACGCTGACCAAGATTGCGGCCGCGACCAAGCCGGAGGGGGTCAGTCTCGATCAGATGCTGGTGGCGTTGTTCCGCGGCAATCAGGACGCTTTCGACGGCAGCAACATGAACCGTCTCCGGGCTGGAAAGATTCTGAATATTCCCAGTGCCGAAACTGCCGCAGCCGCGACGACCGCAGAGGCGCGCCAGGTCGTCGTTGCCCAAGCGCGGGATTTCAATGCCTATCGCAGCAAATTGGCGGCGTCGGTAGCAGCCGCGCCCGCCAAGGACGATGCGGCGAAGCAGCAGGATCAAGGCAAGATATTGCCGAAGGTGGCCGAGAAACCCGCAGCACCGGAACCCGCAAAGGACAAACTGGAAGTTTCGCGTACCGAAGCGGTGAAGGACGCCAAGGCGATCCAGGGGCGCATCACTGCGCTGGAAGAGGATCTGGTGGCACGGGATCGGGCGCTCAAGGAAGCGAACAGCCGGGTTGCCGAACTGGAACGGAACCTGACGGACTTGAAGAAACTGGCGGAACTCAAGAGCCAGTCGGGGGTGCAGCTACAGAAGCAGGCCGAGGCAGCCAAGCCTGCTGCCGAGACCACCAAGCCGGTCGCTCCCGAACCGGTTGCCGCCAAGCCCGCTGATGTTGTTCCGGTTCAGCCTGTTGAACCACCGAAAGTCGTAGAGGCACCCAAAGCCGCCGAGGCACCCCCAGCGCCCCCAGTTGCCGAGACACCCAAGCCGGTGGTCAAGCCGCCGGTTGTAAAAGCCCCGCCGGTGACTGCTCCAGAGGAACCCAGCTTCCTCGACGAGAATCCCGCACTGGTGTACGGCGGTGGTGGCTTGATCGCCGTCCTGCTGGGGTACCTCGGGATATCGGCGTGGCGCCGCAAGTCCGGGCGCGGTGACGACGCAGCACCAACCGCCAGCCGCCTGAGCGAAGGCGACCTGATGGCCAACTCGGTGTTTGGGTCGACCGGCGGCCAGGCAGTGGATACAAGTGCGTCGATCCAGACCGATTTCAGTCAGGCGAGCCTGTCGGCCATCGATACCGATGAAGGCGTGGACCCGGTTGCCGAGGCTGATGTATACATGGCCTACGGACGGGATGCGCAAGCCGAGGAAATCCTCGTTGACGCGTTGAAGACCGACCCGACACGACTTGCGATCTACCTCAAACTGCTGGAAATCTACTCGGGGCACAAGAATCTGCCCCGCTTCGAGAAAGTCGCCTCCGACTTGCGCGACCAGACCGCTGGTGCCGGACCGGATTGGGAAAAGGCGGCGGCCATGGGCCGGACGATTGATCCGGGCAATCCGCTTTATGCCGGCGGCGATCAGGCAGTCGAGCCGCTCGCGGCGCCGATGGTTCCGGAAGTTGAAATTCCGGCGGTCAGTGTTGCTCCGACCGCGATTGAGCGAATGGATACTACGGTTACGCTTCCAGGACAGCTATCCCAACTGGCTACAGCGGCCATGCCGGAGGAATCTGCGGCGCCGGCCAACCTTGGTTTCGATCTCGACTTGGGCACGTCGGCTACCATCGTCAAGGGCGGTGCGGTTGGGGGTTCGGCAGCTGCTCCCTCGGACCTCGATCTTGACGTTGGCGCTCCTGTAGCAACGCCGGCACCAGCAGTCGATATGCTGGATGTCGATCTTTCTCTTCCTGACGTCGGTGTACCGCCCCAGATGGTTCAACCGGCAAGGTCTGCTGAACCGGCAGGCGGCCTGGATTTCGAGTTCGATCTCGATGCGCCGCTGGCCGCCACGCCGGCCCCGGTTGCCGAATCACCGATTGACTTCTCTGGCATAAACCTTGATCTGGTGACTTCTCCGGCCCCGGCGATCGATGTTACCGAACCGGTTGCAGGCGCTGACGGTGATGATGCCGATGTCACCACCAAGCTGGAACTTGCGCAGGCTTATGAGGAGATGGGCGACCGGGAGGGCGCGCGCGAACTTCTGGAAGAAGTGCTTCAGGAAGGCAGCAGTCGCCAGCAGGAAGTTGCCCGCGCCAAACTGGCGGCGCTGGACGTTTGATATTTTCGTTGCGGCGAGGGTATCTCGCCGCGACGTTCGTTGTCCGGTTGTGAGTCTCCTCCATCCCGCCACTTTCCTGCTCGCGTGGGGTGCTCTCGTCGCAGTGCTACAGTCGCTTGCCCTGGCGCCCCTCGGCTGGGTCGCCGCCGTTGTTGTGCCCCTGACACTGCTCTTGGCCCGGCGGCGCTGCTTGCTGCTGTTCCGTCGTGCTCGCTGGCTACTGCTGTCGATTGCGTTGCTGTTCGCGCTCTCGACTCCGGGACAGCACCTGCCCGGCGTGGCAGGCGACTTGGGCGTCACTCTGGATGGTCTGCGCCTGGCGGCGGAACATATCTTGCGGCTACTGCTCCTGCTGGCGTCGCTGGCGGCCGTGCACGAACACCTCGGAACGTCGGGAATGATGGCCGGCCTGTACTGGCTCCTCGCGCCAATCGCCAGATGGCGGACCTTCCGGGAACGGATCGTCGTACGCTTGATGCTGGTTCTTGATCACGTCGAGAATTCTTCCCCGGCACCTTGGCGCGAATGGCTGGAACACGATCTGCCGGGGCCGGATCGGCTGTCACTCGCCGTGGGTGAAATGCGCGTAGCCGATTGGAGCGCATTGACGCTGCTGACGGTGTTGGTGGTCCTGATGGGAGCGCTGGCGTGAGAGTCGCTCTAGGTGTCGAGTACGATGGCGCATCATTTTTCGGATGGCAATCCCAGCCTCATCGAAACACGGTTCAGGACGTCCTTGAGCGGGCCTTGACCGTGATCGCAGGTGTGCCAGTCGGAACGGTCTGCGCGGGCCGGACGGACGCCGGGGTTCATGCGTCGGCTCAAGTCGTTCACTTCGATACCGATGTGCTTCGTCCCGATTCCGCGTGGGTTCGTGGCACCAACGCAAATCTGCCGCCAACGGTCGCCGTATGCTGGGCGAAGCCGGTGGCCGACGACTTCCACGCCCGGTTCTCCGCCAGTTCGCGTCGCTATCGGTACCTCCTGTTGAACCACCCTGTGCGCCCGGCACTCATGCACGGCAAGGTCGGCTGGCATCACGCTCCACTGAGCGTCGACGCGATGCGCCAAGCCGCCGGTCTCCTGATTGGCCGCCACGACTTTTCCGCATTCCGTTCCTCGGCGTGCCAGGCCAAGTCACCGGTTCGCACCGTTAGCCAGTTCGATATCGTCAGGCAAAGTGACTTGATCATCTTTGATGTTGAAGCCAATGCCTTTCTTCATCATATGGTCAGAAACCTGGTGGGGGCGCTTGTCGATGTGGGCAAGGGACGCCATTCACCGGCATGGGTGGGCGAGCTGCTTGCGTCACGGGATCGGTCGAGAGGGGCGCCGACGTTCGATGCCGCCGGGCTCTATTTCGTCGGCGTCGACTATGGATCCAGATGGTCGCTGCCTTCGTCAGGCCGTATGATGCCGCCTT
>JAEHDA010000285.1 GCA_016880655.1 Rhodocyclaceae bacterium | reverse complement strand
GGTCGATGTGCGCCACCTCGGCCGCGCCGATGACGAGTTGCTGCGCTCGTTGATCGAGAAGCATGCGCAGCTTACCGGCAGCGCGCGCGCGCGGCACATCCTCGCCAACTGGGATCGCTACCGGACCAAGTTCGTCAAGGCCATGCCGAACGAATACCGTCGCGCGCTGACGGAACTCGCGGCGAAGCAGAGAGAGGCAGCGTGATGGGAAAGCCGACAGGATTCTTGGAGTTTCAGCGCCTCTCCGAGGCGTATGAGGCGAAGGACGAGCGTCTCAAGCACTACCGGGAGTTCGTCCATCATTTGACCGACGAGCAGGCCGCCCAGCAGGGCGCCCGCTGCATGGACTGCGGCATCCCGTTCTGTTCGAGCGGCTGCCCGGTAAACAACATCATTCCGGACTGGAACGACCTCGTCTATCGCGGCAACTGGAAGCAGGCCATCGAGGTGCTGCACTCCACCAACAACTTTCCCGAAGTCACCAGCCGCATCTGCCCGGCGCCCTGCGAGGCGGCGTGCACGCTGAACATCAACGACGACGCCGTCGGCATCAAGTCCATCGAGCATGCCATCATCGACAAGGCCGGCGAGAACGGCTGGGTGCTGCCGCAGCCGCCGGTCCGCAAGACCGGCAAGAAGGTGGCGGTCGTCGGCTCCGGCCCGGCGGGCCTGGCGGCCGCGCAGCAGCTGGCGCGCGCCGGCCACGACGTCACGGTGTTCGAGAAGAACAGCCGCATCGGCGGACTGATGCGCTACGGCATTCCCGACTTCAAGCTCGACAAGCGCCTGATCGACTGGCGCATGGCGCAGCTGGCGGCCGAGGGCGTCACCTTCAGGACCGGCGTGATGGTGGCGAAATCGGCCTTGCCGCAGGGCGTCGCCAACGACGCAAGCAAGATCGTCGCGGCCGACAAGCTGGCGAAGGATTTCGACGCAGTCGTGCTGGCCGGCGGCGCGGAGCATCCGCGCGACCTGGCGATTCCCGGACGCGACCTGGCGGGCGTGCACTTCGCCCTGGAATTCCTCATCCCGCAGAACAAGGAAGTCGCCGGCGACGGCAGGAATCCGATCTCGGCGAAAGGCAGGCACGTCGTCGTCATCGGCGGCGGCGACACCGGCTCCGACTGCGTCGGCACCTCCAACCGCCACGGCGCGGCGAGCGTGACCCAGTTCGAGCTGCTGCCGCAACCGCCCAAGCAGGAGAACCGGCCGCTGACCTGGCCAAACTGGCCGATGAAGCTGCGCACCTCCTCCTCGCACGAAGAGGGTTGCAGCCGCGACTGGTCCGTCGCCACCAAGGAGTTCATCGGTGAGAAAGGCAAGCTGAAGGCGCTCAAGGTCGTCCGCCTGGAATGGAAGGACGGCAGGATGAGCGAGATTCCCGGCAGCGAATTCATCGTCAAGGCCGATCTGGTATTCCTCGCCATGGGTTTCGTCTCGCCGGTGGGCGGCGTGCTCGATGCGTTCGGCGTGGCCAAGGATGCCCGCGGCAATGCCAGCGCATCGACCGACGGCGAAGGCTGCTACAGGACGAACGTCGCCAAGGTCTTCGCCGCCGGCGACATGCGCCGCGGCCAGTCGCTCGTGGTGTGGGCCATCCGCGAGGGACGCCAGTGCGCGCGTGCCGTCGATGAATTCCTCATGGGAACTTCAACCTTGCCGCGCTGAACGGCGGCAAGGCGGACAGGGCGGCTTCGGCCGCCCTTGTTTTTTCTGGGCCCGCCGGGCTGCGTGTTAAAATTTCCCTACCGCCTTTCGATTCCTCCGTCATGAACGTCGTCATCCTCGCCGCCGGACAAGGCAAGCGCATGCGCTCAGACCTGCCCAAGGTGCTGCATCGCCTGGGCGGCCGGCCGCTGCTGGCGCATGTGCTGGACACGGCGCGCGAACTGGGCGCGGGGAAAATCTGCGTCGTCTACGGCCATGGCGGCGAGGCCGTGCGCGCCGCCCTCGACGCCGCAGATCTCGTCTGGGTCAGGCAGGAGCCGCAGCTCGGCACCGGCCACGCCGTCCTGCAGACACTGACTTTCCTCGACGCCGACGTTCCCACCCTGGTCCTCTACGGCGACGTGCCCCTCATCGGCGCGCCTACCCTGACCCGGCTGATCGAAGCGGCCGGCAGCGGCCTCGGCGTGTTGACCGAGGATCTGGACGATCCGGGCGGCTACGGCCGCATCGTGCGCGACGGCGACGGCAACATCCTGCGCATCGTCGAAGAACGCGACGCCTCGGACGAGGAACGTACCATCGGCGAGATCAACACCGGCTTCATCGCCGCGCCGACCGCGGCGCTCCGGCGCTGGCTGCCGGCGCTGGGCAACGACAACGCGCAGGGCGAGTACTACCTGACCGACATCGTCCGGCTGGCGATCGGCGAGGGCATGACGGTTTCGGCGACCCAGCCCGACGAGGCCTGGGAAGTGCTCGGCGTAAACAGCAAGGTGCAGCTGGCCGAGCTGGAGCGCATCCACCAGTACCGCAATGCGCTGCTGCTGATGGAGCAGGGCGTCACGCTGCTCGACCCGGACCGCATCGATGTGCGCGGCGAGCTCGACTGCGGCCGCGACGTGACGATCGACGTGAACTGCGTCTTCGAGGGCCGCGTCGTGCTCGGCGACGGCGTCGAAGTCGGCGCGCATTGCGTGCTGAGGAATGCCGTCATCGGCGCCGGCTCGCGCATCGCTCCCTTCAGCCACATCGAGGAGGCCGAGGCCGGCCGCGGCTGCGTCATCGGTCCCTATGCGCGCCTGCGTCCCGGCACGAAGCTGGGCGAGGACGTGCACATCGGCAACTTCGTCGAAGTGAAGAACAGCACGGTGGCCGACCGCTCCAAAGCCAACCACCTCGCCTATGTCGGCGACGCCACCGTCGGCAGGAACGTCAATGTCGGCGCCGGCACCATCACCTGCAACTACGACGGCGCCAACAAGCACCGCACGGTGATCGAGGACGACGTCTTCATCGG